>NZ_JALAHI010000108.1 GCF_022711995.1 Enterococcus sp. | reverse complement strand
GTATAAACTCGTACTATAGTTGTATCACAGGAAAGGAGTTGAAAAAAATGATTTTCAAAATTACTTTAGAGGCAGCACGTGTTATGGCTGGATTATCGGTTAGAAAAGCTGCTAAATGCTTTGGTGTTCATCATGAAACGCTGTCTAGATGGGAGAAGGATCCATCAAAAATGAAGCAGAGAGATGTAGAAAAAATTGCTGAAATTTATGGCATCCCTGCAGAAAATATTTTTTTTGGTCCTAAAAACGAGTTTATACGATTAAATAAAGAGAACGCACTTTTTTCTTTAAATAACAAATGATGGGAGGTCGCGGAAATGGAAATTTCTAAAGTCAATGTGATTAACATCGTTCAAAAGTTTGCAAATAAAGAGCAAGCAATGGAATATTTCGGATTTGCACAGAAAAGTACAGCCACTTTTCAAAGATATTTAGCGGAATTCAAGCAGCATAAAGATTTTGGATCCGGATATATTAATCCAACCGGGGGGTATGTATTGATTGACATTGATAAGTTTGAACAGTTCTTGAGATGGAAAGACGCAAATAAATTTCGAGGTGATAGTTGATGGAGTATTCACTAGATCAAGAGTTACTCATTAACAGCCTTGCTAAGGAAAAGGTCAGTGATCTGCAACGACTCTTGCATGAAAAAAATAGTGTACTAAGTGATCAACAACGGGAAGGAGTCAGCAGAGAGCTTAGACAGTATCAAGAATTGCTTTTCCAAAATAGATTGAATCGGCAAATAGAATTGAGGTGATTTTTTGAAAAGTTTACGGAGATCAGCATTTATCATCATGATCTTTTTCTTAGGTGTTTGGTTTAATGATCGCCAGTTACCAGACTGGGCACAACTTGCATTGCCGGTTTCAATCATGTGGTGGCTGATCATGTACGACGAAATTGCTTATAAGAGAAGAAAATTTGAAGGGAAGTGAGAAAAAATGAAAAACTGGACTACCAAGGAATTAGCATATGTTCAAAAGAATGCATTGCTAGCAGAAACAAATGAAGTAATTAATGCGGAACAGCTGGCAATGAAGTTAGGAAGGTCATTTTCGGCAGTTACGAAAAAAATCTCTGACATGAGAAAGGATGGTAAATTTCCGAAAGTTAAAAAGGAACTTGCTTTTGATAGTGATGGCAGACCATGGACTGTTGCAGAAGAAAAACGATTGATAGCAATGTACAAGCAAGGAGCATCGTATGAAGAAATAGGAGAAGCACTAGGGAGATCAAAAGGGTCTTGTTCAAATAAATCCGCAAAACTCAGAGCTTCCGGGAGGATCAAACCTCAAAAGTTAAGTTGTTGGCAGGACGATGACGTACGCATCTTATTAGATACAATCGAATTTGACTCAAATGGTTATGTATCGAACTACGAAGAATTAGCAAAAGTAACTGGTAAGCAGTATTCGCAAGTGGTTCAGAAAGTTGGTCATCTGAGAAAAGGGGGCAGGATTCCTAGCAATGTAAAACCCGGAACTACCAGTTTGAAATCAAAGCAATCAATGCAAAAATTTAATGATGCTCGATTTGCCCAATATGCGAAGAAGGAGGAGGTCTCCATGCAAACAGAAGAACCAACGCAATCAAGAAGTGTGACTGCTGGATCGCTAAGCATTGAATCTAAAGAAGAACGTGTGATTCACACAACTGTAATCTTTGCAGGCGTAGAAACACATACGTACTTCTCAGCAGATGGAACCAAAATTGTAGAAATACAAAAAGGGCCTACACCAGTTCCAGCTAGTGTAAGCAAGTAAAACAAATTATTCAAGGAGAGTGTAACACATGAATGAAAAAATTCAAAACTTAATCGAAGAACTGGCAAAAGAATGTCAGAAAGAAAATGTGAGTATATCTTTGGCAACGCTGGATGTTACTGGTGATATGGGATTCGTACAAGTAGGAAGTGATTCTCTTATCGCAATCGCTGTTCTCGAACAGTACAACAAAGTAAAAGAAGAATTAATCAAGTTAGATTGTGACTGCTCAAAACATCGGCTGTTAAAAACTTTATTTGATATTGAGGAAGAAGAGGCATCTAAACATACACATACATTCGTAATAGACGATCTCCAAGACATTCCGGATATTTTAAATCAAATCATTCGAGGTGATTTCAAATGATTTCCGTTTCTGGACTGAATGACGATATTTACACCGCTATGCTAACGAACGCACAAGAAAAAATTGTTAGTGAAGTATTGACTGCAGCAAGAATGGGTAGAACAAGTATAACCTCAGCAAGTAAGGGATTGACACCGACTTTTTTAGCTCAGCTACGAGAAGAAGGTGTGGATCACATTATTGAAGCAGATGGGCGATTCAAACTATTTTGGGAATTTTAGGAGGGAATCTTATGGGAGTAAAAGAGGTTGCGAAAAAACAAATTTTAAAAATGGAGCACATCATCGAACGAATAAACGAAGCTGAAGATCTTCTGATTTCTTTAAAAGCCCCAGCTTTGAATAATCTCAACGAATTGATGTCTGATATTGAAATAGGAATCCCTACTCATTTTATGGGAGGCGGAATCTTTCAAGAAAATGGTAACAACAGATGGTATCGTATCCGACTGGAAGACGATTTAGGTATCACGGACATCCAGAATCAAATCAGAAAAACTGTTCAAGAATCTACTGAAAAACGAATCGAAGAACTGAAATCCGAATTGCGAAAAATGCTTTATTACACTGGTGAAAAAAATGAATAATTTCGATTCATTAGGAGCTCGTCAACAACCGGAAATTGATCCAGAACCAATCGCATCTGATTGGAAAGGCGAACCACTTTTTGCCGGTGACAAAGTCTACACAACTGATTTAGGGCTAGTTCACGAGGACCAAATCATGGATTACGTGAACGAAAATTACAGAAAAATTGAAATCGGAGGAATTTAAAATATGGCAAATGATGTGACTTTAGCAACACAGCGCTCATTAGATGAGCAAGTGATTGGAAATCTGAATCGATTAAAAGATCAAGGATTAGAAATGCCACCAAGTTATAGCCCCCAAAATGCCTTGAAGAGTGCTTTTTTTGAACTAACAAATAACACTGGTGGAAATTTACTGCAAATGGCTGCCAATAATCAAGAAATGAAGACTTCTATCTCTAATGCTTTACTGGACATGGTTATTCAAGGATTGTCACCAGCAAAAAAACAGTGCTATTTCATCAAGTATGGAAACAAAGTTCAGCTTATGCGCTCATATTTTGGAACAATGGCAGTTCTTGATCGTGTAACAGGTGGGGCAGAAATTATTCCAGTAGTAGTTCGAGAAGGCGACGAATTCGAGGTCGCTATGGATGGTCCGAATATGATTGTTACGAAGCATGAAACGAGATTCGAAAACTTAGACAACGAAATTAAAGCTGCTTATGTGGTGATTAAACTATCGAATGGCAAAGAAACTACAACAGTCATGACAAAAAAACAAATCGATCAAAGTTGGGCTAAGTCGAAAATGAAGGGATCCGGACCACAAAAAGAATTTCCAGAAGAAATGGCAAAGCGTACGGTTATCAATCGAGCAGCGAAAGCATTAATCAATACGAGTAATGACAATGATTTATTCGTTCAAGCTGCAAAAGATACGCTTGAAAATGAATTTGATGATCGTGAAATCAAACCCGCAGAACCAATAAAAGTTCAAGCAATCGAGAATAAGCTACAACAAAAAATGGGAATCAAACAAGCTGAATCGGTCGAAGAAGAATCATCTGTTGAAGAATTGATGAAGCCAAAAGAGAAAGCATCTATTGAACCAAAAACACGAATTACAAACATTCCTGATCATGCAGAAATTGAGGATGCTCATATTGTTGAGACAGAGCTAACTGATTTGGAAGATATCAAACCAGCAGCTGAACAGCTCGAAGTTAGTCAAGGAGACTCAGAGATTATTCCTAACTTTGACAGAGAGGAAGGTGCCGAATATGACCTCCTCAGTGAAGACGAATATCCATTCTAAATTAATTCTAACGGATGAAAACTACTACTCGAATGAAGCTGATTGGCAATATATGTCAGTTTCGCAGTATAAGAATTTTTTGAAATGTCCTGCAGCAGCTTTGGCTAAATTAAAAGGTGAATGGGAGCCAATATCAGATCCGGTTGCTTTGTTAGTCGGTAACTACGTTCACACTTATTTTGAATCGCCAGAAATACATGAGCGCTTTAAAGAAGAGAATAAAGAGAAAATGTTCTCTTCTAGGAAGCCATACGGATTATTGAAAGATTTCAAGATAGCCGAGCAAATGATCAAACGACTGGAACAAGAAGAGGCATTCATGAATCTGTATCAAGGTGAGAAAGAAACGATAGTAACAGGCGAATTATTTGGTGTTGAGTGGAAGGGTAAAATTGATTGCTTAAATCTAGACGACGACTATTTTGTAGATATCAAAACCAATCGAGACATGCATAAGCGCGAATGGAATGAAATATACGGTCAACGATGCACCTTCATCGAAAATTTTGGGTATGTCTTGCAAATGGCTGTTTATTGCGAATTACTCAAACAGCAGTATAAAAAAGAGTTTGTTCCATTTATTGCAGGGGTTTCTAAGCAAACACCTAGCGAGGCTAGGTTGATCACGTTGGACGAGGACAAAATGTCATTCGAGTTAATCAACTTAAGAGACAACATCGATCGTATTCAACGGATAAAAATGGGTGAAGAAAAACCAGATGCTTGTGGAACTTGTGAGTATTGCCGGGCAAATCAACGAATAACCGGATTTACAAGTATGAACGACTTGTAAGGTGGTGAGTAAATGACCGGAGGATGGATAAAGCTTTACCGCCAATTACTCGAAAAACCAATATGGCAAGAATCTACACCAGAGCAAAAAGTCATATTGATCACACTTCTTTCTATGGCGAATCATGAGGAAAAAGAATGGGAATGGCAAGGTGAACCTTACAAAGCTAGTCCTGGTCAATTCGTCACATCACTAGAAAGTATCAAAAGAAAATGCGGTAAAGGGATCTCTATGCAGAATGTAAGGACTGCTCTAAAGAGATTTGAAAAATACGAATTTCTAACAAACAAACCAACAAACAAAAATAGGCTTATAACCATTGTCAATTGGGAGGTTTACCAGTCCAAGGACGTTGACCTAACAAAGGAAGTCACAAGCAACTCACAAGCAACTAACAAGCAGCTAACAACTAACAAGAACTATAAGAATGATAAGAATGAAAAGAATAATAATAATCCTCGCAACAAACGCAAAAAGCGCGTTTATGCGGACGATGACCCAAATAAAATTTTGGCCAAGACTTTACTCAAACTCATTCGAAAGAATCAGGAGATAAAAGAACCTGATCTAGACAAGTGGGCAAATACCATCCGCTTAACAATTGAAGCAGACAAACGATCAGGAAAAGAAGTTCAAGAAATGATTATGTGGGCTTCTCAACATGAATTTTGGAGCACTGTTGTTTTGTCACCTTCAAGTCTACGAAAGCATTTTGTGAAAATGAAGGCTCAAAAGGACAAGCCTAGAACAACAAGCGGAACTAACAAACTACAAAATACAGGTTCAGATGAGTATGATGATCTGCCTATATAGATTGAGGTGAAAAATGGAGAGCATAGCTAAAGGTATGCAGATTCTGATAGAAAAAGTACTTATTATACGGGGCGAATGTCCAGAGTGCGGCGGTAACTTGTACGGCTATCGTGCAAAAAATAAAGATGGTTCGGAACGATGTGCGCCTACGTGTATGAAATGCGGATTTTATGATCTTAAACGCAAAGAAGATATTCAAACGGAACGCATCTACACCGAAAGCCTAAAAAACAAAACACTCAATTTCTTTAAACTTGGGTCAGTGATTACCGACAAATCTTTGTTTGACTGTTCTTTTGATAATTACAAAATTATTGATGTGGAAACAGAGACCGCTGTTAATATCACAAAAAGTTTTGTAGAGGCTGTACTGAGTGGTGAACCCAAACACCTTGCCTTGAATGGAAAGTCAGGTAGTGGTAAAAGTCATCTAGCCATGGCTGCCACTTGGGAAATTATTAAGCGGTCAGATTACGACAAAAAATGTCTGTTTATTAGCTATCGTGAATTGTTGGAGCAAATCAAGTATTCATTCAATGATGAGCAATTGAGAAAGGAAATTCAAGGTTCACTTATGAAAGACATTAAAACAGCCGATCTTGTAGTGATAGATGATTTGGGGTCTGAACTAGGAGGAACTACCTATAGCAGTAGCACGAATTTCAATAATGACACATTGAACTCGATTTTAGAAGCTCGTCAAAATCAGGCGATCATTTTAACTACAAATTTGACTGGAAAAGAAATGAAGAACGCATATGGAGAAAGAATAGTATCTCGATTATTCAAAAACTCAAAAGGATTCGCATTTAAGTTCGTAACTACAGCAGATAAACGATTAAGGGCGGTGTAGCTATTGGTTACAAAAACTAGAAGTAAGTACGGAAATACTAAACATGAAGTAGACGGCATTCTCTTTGATTCAAAAGCCGAAGCCAGATACTACAAAATCTTGAAAAAAAAAGGGATGAGCTTTCTACCAATATCAGATAACTTTTGCGAAATGCAAAAAAATATGATCTTGCAAGAGGGATTTTATAGTGATGGTTTGAAGGTAGCTCCAATACATTATCGAGCGGATTTCGTCATTTATGAAGAAGGCAAGCTGGTTAAGGTAGTTGATGTCAAAGGGTATCAAGATGCAATCTCGATGTTGAAAATGAAGATGTTTGCTAACCGATACGGGTTCCCTGTGACATTCGCAAAGTTCAATTCTAAAACCAATAGATTCGAGGAAATGAGTTGCTTTGAATCGGCTCGTCTACAACGCAAGCGAGCGACTGATCGGCGGAAGAAAAAACAATTCGAAGGGGCGAAATAATGGAGCAGCTGAAAGATTGGAACATTCAGTTTTTGGACGTGAACGATAATGTGAAGTATCAAATCAGTACCTTCGGCACAGAAGACAAAGCAGTCAAATTCGCTCGTAAATTAGAACTAAGATGGCGGACAAGGCCAGCAAGCGAACGAGTGAATAAGGAAAAAGGAAAATCAATCAGATCAAGACGTAATCGTCTATAAAAAACTGGAGGAAAAACACAATGACTAAACAAGTAAATTTCAGACCGGAAGTAAAAAAAGCAACGAGCAAATCAAACGGAAACGTAGAAGTATTACTAGTCGTGAACAATGGCTCTTTAAAGGGAAAATACGACGATTTGAGCGACTTTCTGGGCAAAACGGTATCAGTAACAATCCAGCCCGAAACTATCGGCTATCAGCTTCCTATCAACAAACAAACGAAACGTCCGAACGTCAACTACATTGTAAATGCTGACGGAACGGTCGAAGTGCAAAAAGAAGAGCAAACATCACTTGATGTCGGCGACGGCGTGGAAGAAGTGGAAATAGTTGAAATTCAAGTTTCTAAAGATACGATCGATGAATTCATTAAGAAAGCTGTGTCGTTAGAACTTCCAGATGAGATTATTATCAATCCTCGTGATGTTCTAATTCAACTTGAGCAAGGGGAAAAAATTAATGATGTTGCCGCTGATTGGGAAATGTCAGAAGACGCGTTGATTGATCAAATTGAAATCGCGCGACAACACTTTGCACCTTTCGCTGATACCTGGAGCAAAATCAAAGATGATGTGATTTTTCAAGACAGAAACTTAAAGGCTGATTCTAGTGATCCAGATGTGGAAGAATGATGACAAACTCATAATATTACAAGATGCAAAGTTTTATTGGAGTGTTGCTGTAATTAACCAAGCAAAAAATCTTTTTGAAAAGGGATTTAAGCCATCACAGGTAGCGGAAATTATGAACGAAAAAGTGATTGATATCGGGTTAGTATATCTTCATTTGCTGGAAACAAAACAATTGAGAAGGTGATCGTATGACCTGTAGCAGATGTAAAGGTGAACGAATCATTTGGGGAAAAAATAAATATGGCCGGGCAGTAGCAAGCAACTGTCCGGTCTGCAATAAAGATGGTGCTGCTGTTCGTAAAGAAACGAAGGAGTGGGGAAATGGACATTCTCGAAGTGTTTTGGACAAACGTTGATTGGCACATGAAAAATAAAAATCTAACTCTAAGAGAAACTCATGAAAATGCAAGAAAGAAAAGAGCTGGCATTCAATTACGGACTGTAGAGGATATAGCCAAATCTTTGGATATCGACGATTACTCGATACTTTTTGAAAAGGTTGAGAGTCAGTAATCGGAAGAAATACGCAACTAGAGAGGATAAAAACAAATGGAAAAATTTGAAATCGAATTAGTAAGACGTGACAAAGTAAAAGTTGAACTTGATCCAGAATATTTCACTGAGGAATGGCTGGAAGAATTTCGGCAGTATTTTTATGATTTCTTCACTTTAAAGGAGTGCGCAGAACACATTGCTTACAACGTAGTACACAATAATGCAACAGAGATTGAAGGTTTCGGCATTCCACTTCGAGATGGTGTACGTCCATATTGGATCAAAGATAACCAAGAAGTAAATGAGCATATCAACGTTATCTACAACTCATACGCCACTGAGGTTGAATACGAATAATTCTACAATCGACAGAAATAGAGGAGTGCTAAGGATGGAAGAAAATTACCCAAGACATTTAATTCTAGGGACTGTTGAGCATGAACAATATCTAACAGATGCATATTACTCTGGTTGGATAGCACCGCCATCAATTATTCAAACAGTGAAACAGAAGTTATGCCGACATAAATTTTCTCTGTGGTGTACCAATTATGGTGTGCAAGATGCGGTCTTAGTCAACCAGAGAATATGTGCCAAATGTGGAAAAGAAGAATTCCACAATCCACCAAAATAACCAACTGAAGGAGGGAGACAGTGAAAAGAATATTAAATTATCCTGGTAGTAAATGGCGCATGGCGGACTTAATTGTCGATATGATTCCAGAGCATACGACTTATGTGGAACCATTTTTCGGTAGCGGAGCTGTCTTGTTTAACAAAAAAATGTCAGCAGTAGAGACAATAAATGACTTGGACCAACGTGTTTATAATTTTTTTAAAGTGTGCAGAGATGAACCAAAAGAGTTAGCAAAGGTTGTCTATTTAACACCTCATAGCAGATTGGAGCACCAGCTGAGCGGACAGACTGTGGGCGATAGCATAGAAGATGCCAGGACATTTTTAATTCAGAGTTGGCAATCTATTGGTGGGATTCAGAAACATAAAACTGGATGGAGAAGTAATATCGATAAGATAGGCGGCAAGATTCATGAATGGAATGAAATACCAGAGCGGATACTTGAAGTCGCAGAACGGCTTAAACAAGTTCAAATAGAAAATCAAGATGCAATTGAATTACTTCAAAGATACAATCGCAAAACTGTATTTGCCTATATCGATCCACCGTATGTGATGGCGACCAGAAAAGGCAGGCTTTATGAAACGGAGTTTGAAGATAAACAACATGAACAACTGTTGGATTTCCTTTCATCTGATTTTAAAGGCCAAGCGATATTAAGCGGGTATCAATGTGAAATGTACGATGACATATTAAGTTCATGGTACAAAGTACAATTTCAAGCGAATGCAGAAGCCGGTCAAAGTAGGCTAGAAACACTTTGGTGTAATTTTGAGCCAAGCGGTCAGCTGTCATTATTTGGTTAGTTGGCAATCCGACGAAATAGCAGAAAGCGAGGGATGAATATGAGTGAAATTAAAAAACTAGCAAAAGAACTACAGGACTATACAAGAGTTGTCGGTAGTCATAATAAGCATATACAGAGTGTAGCGAACCGCTTGGTGGAATTAACTGATCAACCGCAACTTAACGAGAATCAGCAGGAAATGTTACAAGAAGTTATAAAACAATACGACAACACTAAACCTAAAACAGTATTGCATGCATTAGAACATTTATCGATGATCGCATATCTATTAGATGAAATGGAGGAAGTCACTGAAGAAGATTGCATAGTGGTTGCCCAAGCGTTTCTTGATTGGGCGCAGGAACAGGAGGAAGAGTGATGAGTGCTAAAGATTGGGAAACCATAATTGCTCCAAGCGGCATGTGCTTTATGAAAGATGAGTTTATTGAACGTCGTGGAAGAATTAACTATCGGCAGCCATCCCCAAGAAGCGGCACACAGTGCGGTTTTTGTAGCAGTATGAAACCCAAAGACTTACGTAGCTATGATTCGTGTCCAGAATGTGGGAAGTCTTTATTTGCTAGAAAACAGCGAAAACACAAGTGGTAATTCCGCAATCGTCAGCGATAGCAAACAGGAGGGATAAGATGGTACCAAAATATAGATGTTGGTTTAAAAATAGCGGAATACAAGCTGCTCACATGGTTGAATGGGACAAATTGAAAGAGTTCGTAGGTTTAGGACGTTTGTTTGATGATAGTAAGAAATCAACCTTATTTACCCTCATGCAGTCCACTGGATTGAAAGACAAGAACGGCGTGGAGATTTTCGAGGGGGATGTAGTTTCAGTGAGAAATCATCCATTTCAGAAAACAGAAAAATCGGGCGCTGGCATCGAAATTGATGGTGATTATGCGATTTCATGGAATGAAGGTGACCTAACTTGGTGTGCGGGTAATCTTTTGTTAGCAAGATTAAAACCTTATGTAACTGTCGCCGGCAATGTTTGGGAGAACCCAGAACTATTGGATCAATCCCATGAAAGTTAATCATTATACGGTACTAGCTGTTGTATCAATACTGTTAACGATCGCTGGTCTAAGTTGGCTATCCTATACAATAGTGGACCAACAGGAACAAATTGAGCAGCTAGAACAGCAGCTGCAGCATGAGCAGATGAAGTACAAGATTATTATCAATGATCCGCTAGTGCAAGATGCGATGGAAAGTGGAGGATAAATGATGGACTTTGCAGTGTTAGTAGCCGTGGCACTTTTTGCCATAGTATTCGCAAGTGTGATTTTTGGTAAAGAATTAGATGAAAAGGAGAAGAAAGCCATTGCCAAAGAAAAAATCGAAAGTAAAAAAGAAGAAGCGTAAGTTGCTGGAAAAAGCCAAGGTGAACGGAACATTGAATAAAAGGGTCCTTGGTAAGACCTTGAAGAGTTTGATCATTGATGAAGAACATCAACATGGCTCACATTTTGATAAATAAAAAAAGCCACTACCTTTTGGGTAAGTGACCTGTGACAAGACTATTTTACCATAAAGGGGTGGCGTTTGTGAGATTTCAATGGCTTAAAAACTACCAAGACTTAGAAGAACAAATACTCTTCATGAAATGGAATCTTAACAAGAGTAGGTTGGAATTAGATCGATGGGTCAACGGTGATTTAGCAAACGTGCGCCTTGAAAAAAATTCAAGATCATCATCGTTGGAAGAAAACATTAGGATCATACAGAATGAATTAGAGCTGCTTGAAAAAGAAAAAATTGAACTGTTGGAATTAATCGATTCATTCAGTGGAGCAGATGTCCAAATTGTAAAGTTAAAGTATATTGATGATATGGATGTTTATGATATAGCAGATGCCACTGGTTACAGCGTGTCTTATATAAGAAAGCGGCATACAGAGATTCGCAAGACATTATCATTCGTGGATGAATATGAGGCACGGCGAGAGGAACGCTTGAAGAAGCAAGAAGAAATGGACTACTATTCAGCAGACCAGGATCAATTAAGCTTGTTTTGAAATTGCCACAAAATGCGACCTCAAAGCCTGTGTATATTTCTTGATTTAAACGGGTTATAGTAATAGCGTAGAAGAAACGGAGAGCAGCCGATTTAGATTACTCACATTACTCTAAAACCGAAAGGGGGCTAATCCCTCATCGCTTTACTTCTTTGATGGATACGAAAGACAGCACAATTTTTTGAAGCGAGGTGATCCCTCTTTTCAAAATTCGCTTGTGCTGTCTTTTTGTGTTCGAAAAAGATGTTATGTTGAAATAATATTTTAGGGGTGTTAAAATAATTATAGAATAAAAAAATATAGGAGGTTTGGTATGAAAAAGTTGTTTATTGTATCGCTACTTGTTTTAGTATTAGGGGGAACAATTTCATCAGGTGTAGTTGCAGTTGCCACGGAGGTAGAAAGCCAAGGACAGAATACAGTTATCGATAAAGACAAAGGCTTAGAAAATATTGTAGTGTACAAAGATGAAGATGGAAGTACAGTTGTTAGAAAATATGAAGATGAATACTATAATAGTCCCACTACTTTTGCAAGAGCTAGTACAAGTGTAACAAAATGGGGTAGTTGGCAATATACGAATATTGCAGTGTCCACAGGTGTTTTAGCTAATGCAATAAATGCTGCTTTTTATGCTGGTGGTGCGGCTGCTATCTCTATGTTTGGTATTCCTGGGTGGGCAATTGCAGGCTTGTTGGGTGTAACAAGTTGGACAGAGTTTGGCTCAGCTCCAGGAAGAGAAATTGCCAAAAAATGGGATACGAACAAAAACGGATGGGTTGGTTTCTATATGAGAAAAGGTTACAATGCTAACGGTAAGCATGTGGCAACAGAATATAAAACCAAATAGCAAGTAGGTGAAGACTATTGTATAGAAAATGGGTTTCTTATACACGAGAACATCCAATTGTCAGCATTTTGATTGCTGTGGCGCTTGGTAGTGTTTTAGGAATATCAATTGAGTATTTAGTCAATAAGGATATTCGTTTTGAAGGATTGCTAGGATTAGTTATTGTAACTTTAATACAACTCCAAATTGTATCAAAGTCAAAAAAATAAAAATAATTTGAAAAGGCATCTGATTTCAGGTGTCTTTTTGTGTACATAAAATTTAGGAGGAATCACAAATGATAGTACCTATCAGAAAAACAATTGTTGGCACAGAGTATTGGGATACAGAAAACAAACAATCATTGTTTGTACCTAAAGGAACCGAACCTGATTTTGAAGTAACCGAAAATCCTAATTCGATGATTACACCTGAAGGGGATCAAACCGAAGTCATTAATCCTAATCAAATTGTATCAGGAGTAATCAATCAAGAAGCATTAGATTCTGGTGGTAACACAGAATCTGATCTTGCTGGTGAAGCAAACACTAATCCAGAATCTGATCAACCTTTAGACTTAGATAATATGACTGCTAAAGAATTACGAGCATATGCGAAAAAGAACGATATTAAAATTCCAGCTGCTATTCGTGCCAAAGGTGATATATTACAAATTATTCAGGAATCGGAATAATGAAATATTGTGGTTTTGATGGCTGTCAGGTCAAGATAGCACGAGGTACTTACTGCAAGGAACATGCACCAAGACGTAAGGTTAAGGCAAAGAAGAGTGCATACCACCATGAGAACAAATCATTCTATCGGACTCAAGCATGGAAAGAAGTTTCTGATTTTGTTTATGAAAGAGAAGGCGGTCGTTGTCAAAGGTGTGGTCGATTTGTATTTGGTAAACAAGCTCATCGACATCATGTAGTGCCGATCAAGAAGAACGATTTGCTAAAGCTGGATCCAAACAATATTCGTTTATTATGTCCCAAATGTCACGTTATTGAAGAAAATGAAACAGACGAGAAAAAAGTTTTCCCGTCTTATTTTAATTAACCCCCCCTATCGATTTCGAAAAAATTTTTTTCGTGGGAGATAGGTCAGAGGGAGTTACGCGCATCGTTTTTTCAAAAAATTCAAAATCAAAGGGGGGAGTATAAAAATGACGACCAAAGCGCAACGTAAAGCGATTGTTGATGAAAAAGTCAGTGCTGAAAAGGCGCGAATTTTAATGATTATGCGACAGTCAGATATTTATACGATTACCCTTGATCCATTGATTGAATCTTATCTGGATATCTTTGAAATTTATCAACATAAATATCTATTGTGGAAAGAAAAAGGCTTTCCAGAGACACAAAAGTATACGAATAAATCTGGTGCAACCAACCCAACAAAGCATCCATTGGCTCAACAAGTTGAATTTTGGTCTGACAAAAAAATGAAAGCTCTTGATTATTTAGGTTTAACGAATAAAACAGCAATTGGCAAAAAAGTCACTGGTGGTTCGACTGCTCGACAGAATGAAGAAATCAAGCGACCAAAAGAAAAGCCAATTGATGAATTAGCCGAACATCGAAACAAGTGGCGTAAAAGAGTAGGTGGCAAACCATGATTGAACCTGGTGTGAATTATGCAGATTTATTTGCGAAACAAGTCCGCAAGAATTCAAAAAAATATCCTAAGACAGTTAGATTGGCCATTGATCGGTGGTATAAGTGGAAAAAAAGAAAAGATATTTGGTTTGATGTTGATCGTGCAAATGAGATGATGGATTGGGTAGAATCTTTTATTGTTCATACAAAAGGGGATATGGTTGGCAAACCTTTTATTTTGGAACCATGGGAAAAGTTCATTTATTCGTGGATCTATGGTTGGGTGAAGGTAAATGAAAAGGGCCAGGTAGTTCGTGTTACTCGTGAAGCATATGTTCAAATTCCTAAAAAGAATGGAAAGACATTGATTGGCGTGGGTTCATTGGGATACGCAATGTATGGTGAAGGAGCTTTATCGGTCAATTGCTATGCTTGTGCATCTGATTTTGCTCAAGCACAATATGCCGCTCAACCATTCGCTGATACGATATTAAACAATGATGTCTTACTGGATGGATCGAAAATATTCAAAGGACCCAAAGGAACTGTTTCGAGTATTACTTATAGTTATATCCATGAAGATATGGCATATACAAATAAGTTTATTGTTCAGACAAAAAATATAGATAATATCGAAGGGTCTAACCCTTATTTTATTTTAAATGATGAGCTGCACAAACAAGAAAAAATGGAGCAGTATGATAACTTTAAGTCTGCTCAAATTTCTTTGCCCCAACCATTAATGTTTAATATTTCGACTGCTGGTAAAGGAAGTAGTTCAGTTGGAATGCGTGTATATCGTGAAGCAAAAGAAGTATTGAAGAAGGATGATAATGATTCGAACTTTGTCTTAATCTATGAACCAAATAAAGGTTACGATTGGACTGACAGAAAAGTATGGGAAATGTGTAATCCTAATTGGGGAATATCGGTTGATCTATCTGCACTGGAATCTGCTTTTAAAACTGCTAAACGATCTGCTCACTCTAAAGCAGAATTTTTAACTAAGCATTTAAATGTATTTGTAAATGGGGCTGATAATTTCTTTGAACAAGATCAGGTAGAACCGTGTTTGGTTTCAACAAAAGAATTGGGAAATCTGCAAAACGAACCTTGTTATATCGGACTTGACTTGTCACGAACACGGGATTTGACATGTGTGTCTTTAAATTTTCCAACATGGGATGAGCACGGAAGGTCAATTTTAAAGGTGAAACAGCTATATTTTATTCCAAATGAAAACCTTGACTTCAGAGAAAAGGAAGATAATGTACCTTATCGCGAACTGGAAGAACAAGGGTTTGTAGAATTTTGTGATGGAAAAATGATCGATCAGGAACAAATATTGCAATACATCGATGATTGTATGGACCTATATGACATCCAACAAGTAAATTATGACCCCGCAATGAGTGATAAGCTTGTTGAGAAAATGGAGAATCTTGGATTAGAATGTGTTGAGGTTCCGCAATATCCCAAATATTTGAATGGTCCGTTTGATGATGTGGAGCGTTTATTTTATGAGCAACGAATTCTATTTGATAATCCTTTATTTTTGTATTGCACACTGAATGTTGTGGCAGTAACAAATATGAGTGGTCAAAAAGCGCCAAGTAAACGTCAGTCGAAAAAAAAGATTGATGGTTTTGTGGCGTTTTTATGTGGCCACAAAGAAACAATGAACCAAATGACAGATATTGATGACGGACAACTGGAAGAATACTTGGGCAGCATTTACAGATGATAATTTGAAAGGCGGTGAGATTTATTGAGATTACGAGATAGGGTTTCAAATGCAGTGTATTCATTTATGGAAAAGCGAGGATATTTAGAAGATATCTTTGGAAAAACAACACGCTATGGACAACGTTATGTTACAGATGATTCTATCATGGAGTCTTCAGATGTTTATGAGTTGGTTCAGGATATTTCTAATCAAGTAGCATTGGCAACACCAGTAGTAATCGGACCGAATGGGGAAGAGGTGAAAGATCATTTCTTATTGAAAATTCTAAACAATCCAAATGATTATTTAACTGGATTCGAGTTTGCAAAATTAGAAACAAACACTTTGCTGATCAATGGAGAAGCTTTTCCTTTGACTGACCGTGATCAACTACATTTGGCTTATGGTGTTACCACCAAAATTAATGAACGCTTGCAAGAAGAATTCAATATGAACGGTCAAAGTATTCCTGGTCAGATGATTCGACATATCAAAAATATTGGTACTGATTCGATAAAAGGAGCTGGAATTATTGACCTGGCTAAAAACACTCTAGAAGGTGTTCTAAGCGCTGAAAAAGTGTTGACGGATAAATACTCGAAAGGTGGATTACTTGCGTTCATGCTCAAACTGGATGCGCATATTAATCCGAATAACAGCGCACAAACCAAGATAGTAAAAGCAATACTTGATCAATTAGAAACAACACAAGATGACAATAATCATACAGTAAAGATGATTCCTTTGGGAAAAGGTTATTCTATAGAAACGTTAAAAAGTCCAGTTGATGATGCAGCAATTCTAAATTATTTAGGCGTGTACAAGAAAGACCTAGGGAAATTCTTGGGGATCAATGTAGATACCTATCAATCATTAATGAAATCTGATATTGAAAAAGCGATGATGTATCTGCATAACAAAGCAATAAAGCCAATATTGAAGAACAAGAGCGATCACTATACCGCTCTTTTTTTTATGCCTCATTCTGGGTATCGAGTGGAATGGAAGATTAATATTTTGGATTTCGTTCCATATTCAACCAAAACAAATATCGGTTACAACATTGTTCGTACTGGTATTACTAGCCCTGACAATGTAGCAGAAATGCTTGGGTTCCCAAAACAGAACACACCAGAAACACAAGCAATCTATATTTCAAATGATTTATCTAGGATTGGCCAGAAGAAAGCAACAGACAATTCTTTGCCAACTAGTGATGATCTGAAGGGAGGTGATGGAAATGAAAAAGAAGGAAATTCGGACATTTGATATCACCAACTTGAGTACAAGAGATGATACCGAAAACAATAGTCGAATCGTTACTGGGTATGCAGCTGTTTTTAATAGTCGCACACTTTTATGGGAAGGGTTGGAAGAAGTGATTTCTCCTGGTGCTTTTTCACGAGCTTTATCAGGATCAGATATTCGGTGCCTTTTTGATCATGATTGGTCGAAGGTTTTAGGTCGAACAAAAAGTGGAACGTTACGTCTCGAAGAAGACGATCGAGGGTTGAAATTCGAAGTAGAATTGCCAAATACAACAGTAGCAAATGATCTGATCGAGTCAATGAGTCGAGGAGATATCAATCAATGTAGCTTTGGTTTTATTCCAACAGAAGAAACCTGGGATTACAACACTGATCCGGTACTTCGTACTGTCAATGAGGTGGAGTTATTTGAAGTGTCTATTGTTTCACTTCCTGCATACCAGGATACGGAAGCAACACTTGCTAGAAGTAAACAGGAAATCCAGCAAGATATTGAAGCAAGAAAACAAATGATCAAAAAAATAAATAACGCATTAGCGTAATGGAGGTAACAACATGGATAAAAAATTATTGAAAAAATTACAAGCTCGTCATGAGCAACGCCTAACTGAGTTACGTGGAGAAATTGAATCTGGCGAAGTACGTGAAGCAGATTTAGAAGCTGTTCAAGAAGAAATTGATGGATTAGTAGGAGAACTGAAAGATATCAAAGATGAATTAGATGAGGGTACCGATGAACCTGTGACGGATCCCGCAGACAATGAAGGACGTTCAGCTGATAATAGCGATGATGTAGATCCACAGGTAGATGATTCAGAAACTGACACTAAAGAAAATCGTGCCGGAATGATTTCACAACAACAACGTGATGGATTGTTGGGCAACATTAAAAAAGGGATGGAGGCCCGAAATGCTTTGAGTAAAAAACAAAAAGAGCAACAAGTGCGAAAAGCATTTGCCAATTATATTGTTGGAAACATTTCAGAATCAGAAGCTCGTGCTTTAGGAATTGAAACAGGTAATGGATCGGTCACAGTTCCAGAAGTTATTGCATCAGAAGTTATTACTTACGCACAAGAAGAAAATTTACTTCGTAAATATGGAACAGTAATACCAACAAAAGGTGATGTGAAGTATCCAATTTTAGTGAAGAAAGCAGAGGCTAATGTAAATAAGAAGGAACGTACTGCTGATATTACTGAAACTGCTATTGAATTTGATGAAATTCTTCTTAATCCAGCGGAATTTGATGCATTAGCAACTGTAACCAAGAAACTGTTGAAGATGTCTGGTGTACCAGTTGAAGATATCGTGGTTGAAGAGCTGAAAAAAGCTTATGTGCGTAAAGAAATTAACTATATGTTCAATGGTGATGATACAGGAAACGAAAACCCTGGTGCATTAGCTAAAAAAGCAGTAGCTTTTGAGAAACCTTTAGATTTGACTGCTGCAGGTGCAGGTCAAAAATTATATGATGCATTGATTGAATTTAAAAACACTCCAGTAACTGAAGTGATGAAAAAAGGTCGTTTCATTATCAATCGTGCCGCTTTAACTGCTATTGAAAAAATGAAAACAGATGATGGGTTCCCTTTGTTACGCCCATTTACACAAGCAGAAGGGGGAATTGGTTATCAATTAGTAGGGTATCCAGTTGATTGGACTGATGCAGCAGATAAAAAAGGTGAGCCAGATACACCTGTTTTATATTTTGGTGATTTTTCAGCATTTAAAATTCAAGAAGTTATCGGTGCTTTAGAAATTCAGAAGCTTGTTGAGAAATTTTCAGGGAAAAACCAAATTGGATTCCAGATTTATAATTTGTTGGATGGACAATTAGTTTATTCAGCTTTTGAACCAGCTGTATATCGTTATGAAATCACAAAACCAGTTGGTGGTTAAAATGGAAGACCAAGCCAATGATTTATCTTTAGAAGAAAAGTTCAAGGCGCATATTCATTTTGAAGAGGGCATGGATGATTCCATGCTCTCTTTCTATTTGGAAATGGCCAAGGACTATGTGATGACTGCTACTGGAAGTCAAAAAGAATATCTGATTTTATTAGTAGCTGGCATTGGTTACGAGTATCGAGTTGCTGAAGGTGAATTAGAAGCAGCATTGAATGCCATTACACCATTTATTGTACAGGGGGTGATCCAAAATGCCGAAGAGACAAACCAATAAACTTAGATGGAAAGCTGAATTGTTGGCTATTGTTGAAACGGTTGATGATCGAGATCGGCCTGTAACGAAGTACCAAGTGAGACGTCCATTGTGGTACGAAGATATTGGTGTGACCGCACAAGAGAAATATCTTTCACTGCAAGCAAAAACTGACGTTGTCAGACGGATTAAGATTAGATTGGATAAATCTATCACCGAAAAGCTAAGTGCCGTAAGAATTGATTCTGTGGCTTATAACATTACTCGTATTTATACGAATGTTGATGATCGTGAAATGGAGTTGAGTTTGGCTTATGTCGATTAGTTTTGAAAAACTTAAATCAACGCTTAAAGATACTGGTTTTCCAGTATTTCGTGACAAAGCAAAAAAAGGTACCGATTATCCTTATATAGTGTATTCCAGTGTAAATAAAGGGAGAAAAAAAGCTTCTGGGAAAGTATTCAGAAGACTTCCTTACTATCAAATTTCCTTTTTTACTGATGGCGATGAGTTGGATCTTTTGCCACTTGAAAAAGCGATGGAAGCTGCAAATATTCCTTTCTCAACATTTTCCAGTCAACAAGGCGATGAAAACGATGATACGATCACAAATTTCTTCACTTATGTGAGGTGTGTTGAAAATGCCTAGTAATAACAACGGCTTCGCAGATATGGCTGATATTCTTGGCGAATTAAGTAGAGTCGACCCTGTAAAGGTCTCATTAGAGTCTTTAGAAGAAGCCGCAAACTTCTATGTCGACAAAATGTTGCCACGTATACCTAAAAGCTTAATGAAAAGAAAACATATGCGAGATCAAATCAAAGTTGTAGTCGAGAAGGACAGAGTAAGAGTTGCTTTCGAAGATACAGCATATTACTGGCGATTCGCAGAAAACGGGACTGTGAACCAAAAAGCGCAGCATTTCGCTAGTGGTACTTATGAACAAAATAAAAATAAAATCGAAGATATCATGACTAAAAAAATTATGGATCTTTGGGGAGGTAATTAATTTGGGCAAAACAGATGTATTGTACTTTGAAGGCCTTGAAGATATCTTGATCACTATGATGTCTCCAGCGGCACAAGACGGCGTAAATAAAGCGCCAGAATATGGCGAAATCGTAAGACTGCCTATTGCTACCAAACTGGCTGTTAAAGGTAACGGATCAACATTGGAAAAATGGGCATCTAGCAAGATGTTCCGCCGTGTCTCACGAGAAACGAAACATGAGCTAGGATTGGACCATGTTGGCATTCCAATTGATGTAATGGACGAACTCAAAGGACTAATTGCTGAAAGCGGCGTCACCTTTTCTAAGAATATTGCAAGAGAATATCCGTTCTTTGCTTTTGGATTTATCGGCAAAATTGAAGGCGGCGGCCGCAAAGCAGTATGGTATCCGAAAACTCAGTTATCTAATGTAATTGATGAAGAGTATGCGACTGAGGAAGACGAAACAAAAATTGATGATGTAACTGCAAACTTTGTTGCTACTGGTCTAAATTATAATAACGTTATGTATTCAAGTTTTGATTCAAATAGAACAAGTGGCTCTTTAGAATTGTTTGAAAAATTTATTGCTCAACCGATTTATTCTGAACAACAATGGAAAACAATTGTTGCAGCTGCTCCAGGAACTGGCGGTGGCGATTAGTGGCACGATTAATTGATTATGGAATAAATGTTGATGATTTAGGGAATTCACGGATGGTAAATATTAAAGGGCATGATTTTCCTGTTGTGTTTACAATGGAAACGATGGAATATATTGCCGATGTTTACGGTGAAGATTACTCTAAATTTGAAAATGATATGAATCTCTTAATTAATAAGAGTGGCGGTGAGATTAACTCTCGTAACCTTACACCGGCGGATCTAAAAATTATGCGATCTTTAATTTACGGTATGTTGCGTACTGGTGGACTGGATGAAGATCCTCAGACGATATTTAAGTTTTTAGGTATGAACGGAGACGTCTTACAAGCGTATGGCGCATGTATGGAAATTTTTTCAAATCAAAAGTTCCAGGTGGAAGACTTAAAAAAATCGAAGAAGCCACAAGATTATCAAACTCCTCGAAAGAAAAACGGAAAAAACAAAAAGAAACGCAAGAGATAGGGACTCCTTGGAGTTTTTATCTCTATGTTGCCCTTACTCTATTAAATTGGAGTGAGGAATTTTTTTTAAAGGCAACACCTAACTTGTGGCTTAAATCTTATATCCAGTGGTTGAAGAGCAATACGGAGTTTGAGCCACCGGAAACAAGAACAATGGACCAAAGCCCTTGGTGGTAGGAAAGGAGTGCTAAGATGGCCGTAAGAGAAGTAGACACAGTCTTGAATTTCAAGACAAATGGAGAAGTCAATTACTCTAAAACGATCAAAGAAATTAACCGTGAAATGAACTTAGCAGCTACTGAGTACAAAAACCAAGTGTCTGCTATGGACAAAGATGCAACAGCAACTGAAAAACTGACTGCAGCCAAGAAAAAATTAGAAAATCAGTTGTCGCTCGCCGAAAAGCGAACAGAACTTTTACGAGAGCAATATGAGAAGTCAGTTGAAGAGACAGGAAAATACTCACAAGAATCAGAAAAGTTGTACAAGAAAATGCTTGAATCGGAAACTGGTCAGAATAAGCTCAAAGCAGCATTAGATGAAACAAATGAAGCATTGAAAGAACAAGGTAATCTTTCAATTGAGACGGCTGAAAAACTAAAAAAGATAGAAGAAGCTGGAGAGAAAGTTTCTAATGTTGGCAAAAAGATGTCAGTAGGGGTAACAGCGCCGATTATGGCTGCTGGAGCAGCTGGATTGGCGGCTTTCTCAGAAGTTGATGAAGCACTAGATACGATCATTACTAAGACTGGTGCAACAGGCGATGTTGCTGATCGTTTAGCTGATTCGTTTGAAAATGTGGGATCAAATACACATTTAGAACTTCAAACAGTTGGGGAAGCTATTGGCGAAGTGAACACGCAGTTTGGTTTCATGGATAAAAAGTTAGAAGACTCAACCAACTATATTCTTCAGTTTGCTGAAATAAATGGTACTGATGTTTCACAATCAGCGATTTATGCGCGACAAGCAATTGAAGCTTATGACCTATCATACGATGATTTGAACAAAGTATTGGATGTTACAACGAAGACTTCACAGAACACAGGTCAAGCTGTAGACAGCCTTTTTGATTCAGCAATAAAAGGAGCTCCACAAATTAAACAGTTAGGATTAAGTTTTGGCGAAGGCGTAACCTTAATGGGACAATTTGAACAAGCTGGTGTTGATGGAAATGCTGCTTTAAGTAGCTTATCAAAAGCAACTGTAGCTTATGCGAAGGACGGAAAATCTCTTTCTGAAGGTTTAGGAGAATTACAAAATAAAATTAAAAATGCAAGTTCAGAAACAGAAGCAATTAATGCGGCAGCAGAAGTTTTTGGAACTAAGGGTGGACCAAGAATGGCGGATGCTATTCGTAGAGGCACACTTAATCTTGAAGATCTTGCAAAAATAGCTAGTGAAAGTGAGGGATCTGTTGGAGAAACTTTTGAAGCTACATTAGATCCTATTGATAAATCAAATCAAGCGATGAATAATGCAAAATTAGCATTAGCTGGTGTCGGAGAGTCGATACAAATCAGCTTATTGCCATTCTTCGAAATGGCGATTGATGCATTACAGAAGTTTAAAAGCTGGTGGGATTCGTTGGATCAAGGTACCAAGAATTGGATCATTACGCTTGCCGGAATTATTGCAGCTGTCGGACCGGTTTTAGTTATACTGGGAACATTAATGGGATCAGTGACAAAAATTGCTACTGGAATTAGAGTTTTACAAGGAGTTTGGTCGGGAATGACTGCAATGTTAGCTACAAATCCTTTTGTTCTTGTAATAGCTGGTATTGCATTGCTTATAGCTGGATTAGTTCTTGCTTACAATAAAGTGGAATGGTTTAGAAATGGTGTTAATGCATTCTTTCAGGGTATTTCAGATGTAGCAGTAGAAGTATTTAATTTCATGGCTGGATACATAAGTAATATTTTTGGAGGAATCATACAAAATTTCCAAAACTTTTTCGATGCAGGTAAGAGAATTTTTACCGGATTTATAGATTTTATAACTGGAATTTTCACTGGAGATTGGGAACGAGCGTGGAATGGTGTTGTAAATATTTTTGGCGGTATTTTTGATATGATTGCTGCTATGGCTAAAGCACCACTAAACACAATGATTGGATTGATCAATGCATTTCTTGGTGGACTAAACAACATTAAAATTCCAAAATGGGTTCCTGGTGTTGGCGGAAAAGGGTTTAGTATATCCACGATTCCTTATTTAGCAGAAGGCGGACATGTATTAAATGGACAAGCAATTGTCGGTGAAGCTGGACCAGAATTACTTTCAAACAAAAATGGTAAAACGACTGTTACACCTTTATCTGAAGAAGAAAAACGCAAGGGTATTGGTGGTAAAGTACAGCCAACTAAAGTGGAACAACATATTCACATCGGCAATGTCGATGCAAATAATCCAAGTGAACTAAACAAAATGAATCGCAAATTTTACCGTGCAAGTAAACAAGCTCTTGCCGGTGTGGGAGGATGATAGGAATGTTCATGGATGCTGATACACCGAATTTCATATTCAAAGGAATCAACGCAGTTTTGGATATGGATTGTATTATCGAAACGGAACTTCCTGAGATCTCTCCTAACAAACGCTATGAAGAAATCACTGTGCTAGGTCGAAGCGGTTCGCTGCACGAAACATTCGGTGATTACGAACCCTATGATTTAGAAGTTGAATCAATCACAATCCCGTATGATCGGTTACGTGAAGTAAAGCAATGGTTGCAAGGTCGTGGGCAATTGATTACCCACAATGATTATAATACTTATCGAGACGTTATCTGTATGATGAATTCCCCTACTAAGTTTGAAAACGAGTGGGGGTTTTTCTATACCTTCGATTTAACCTTTCGATGCCAACCTTTTAAACGGAAAGTAAATGAACAATCATTGCCATTCACAACTTCACTGGTCTTTCATGATCCTGGTGATGAAACGGCAAAACCGTACATTGAATTAAAGCCAACAGGTGGCAATGTCAAGCTTATGATCAATAATATTTCGTTGATGATTACGAACAACAGCACTGAAATAATCAAAGTTGATTGTGAACACGGAAAAATTATTCAAGGTTCGAAAACACTTTTTAGCAAAGGAGAATGGCCGTTGGTTCGTCCTGGAGAAAACAAATTGATTACCACAGGAGTTTCTAGCGGTACAATTTTAAGAAGGAGCGTGTATTTGTGAGTTTAATTTATGTTTATGAAGAAATGCCATCAGACTTAGAAACGAACGGTCACGCTTTGATCGATTGGGATGATTTACCTGAAATCAATCGCATTCTAAATGGTGATTTCACTTTTTATGGAAACTACTCGCTTGATGGCCAGAATGTAGAATATTTGAAAGAAGACAATTTTATTCGTGCAGAAGATGAAGATGGCAAAATAAAATATTTTGAAATTAAAAAAGTAATTAAAAATCTTAATTCATTTTCTGTTACCGGCAGAGCAATTGGGTATATGCTGAGTAGGAATTTTATTGAGAATAGTTTTACTTCTGCTGGGAATGGATCAATTATCATGAGTAGATTAAAGGCTGCTTTAGCATTTGAGCAGCCTTTTTCCTTTGAATCGACCATTCAAACAGTTCATCAATTTACTGTTAAGCAAACGAATCCTATTGATGCAATTATAGGTTCGAATAATGGCAATGAAAATCTTGCCAGTGTAACCGGTGGCGAACTGGACATGGAAAACTACAGACTCAAATTGCTCGATCGGATCGGAAAAGATAATGGTTATCGAATTGATCTAGGAGTAAATCTTGAGGCGATTGAAGAAGAGATTGACGGAAATTACTACAACAGCTTGTATTTAGTCGGTGGTGTACCGGAAGGTGATTATGATGAAGACAAAGAACCGATTACCTTTAAATTTCTTGAATTGAAAGGTGTGACAGACAAAAATCGTCGAATCGGCAAGTATGAGAACTCTGAAATCACAACTGTTGAGGAGTTAAAAAAATGGGGGCAAACCAAATTCGATAATGATCGAGTTCATGAGCCTTCAGTCACTCATACCGTTTCAATGGTTCAACTAGAACATACATTGGAATATGAAGGACTATACAGAGATATAGCAAGACTTCATTTCGGAGATACTTGCTATTGTAAAGTTGCAAAATTAGATATTGAAGTAGCAGAACGAATGGTTGAATATACCTGGTATCCAACACTTGGAAAATACAAGAGTGTTACTTTGGGAAACGATATTGAGTTTTATACGAATGCTACTGCCACAGAAACAGCTAAACTACGACAAAAAGTTGAAACTAGAACGGAACTACTGGTGGAAGCTGTTCGAAACGCATCAAGTTGGATTACTGGTACTAAAGGTGGCTATGTTCGTTTTAGACCCGAGAAGGCACCTAGCGAAATACTAATCATGGATAAACCGTCGGTTGCAGATGCTCAAAAAGTTTGGAGATGGAACCTGGGAGGTCTTGGTTATTCAAATAATGGTGTGAATGGTCCTTATGGCTTGGCGATGACTCAAGATGGTGCAATCGTGGCTGACTTTATTACTGCCGGTATTTTGTCTGGCATCCTCGTCCAAGGGGTTGCGTTGAAAACTTTGGATGATGAAGATTTCCAAGTGGTGATGGAAGGCGGAAAAGTAACCTTTGAAAAACAAGTCGTATCAACGGGCTTAGACGATGTTCATGGAGAAGAACTGGGGAGAATTACAGCTACGTATGGTGGTGGTCGAGTAATCAACGGATTTGCAGTAGTGCAAGATCCTGGTTATATATTCTCAATCAACTCCGCAAGTAAAAACAATAAGAAATTATCTACCCCGATTTTTCAAGTTCCTGAAGAAAGTACAGCGGATAATCGACTGTACAATTTCTATGGAAAAGGAACTTTTGGTGAAGGAAAAATCACTTTCAAAGATAATGTTGTCTTTGAAGGAAATGTTGAATTTAAAGGTAGAGTTGATGCGAAAGAAATGTATATTGGTGGTTCGAAAGTCATTCCTGGGCAAAATGGCGGTCCTGGTCCTGATGAAGGTGGCACGTTATCGGACGTCTTTGTTCGCGTGTTAGCATTGACTGCCAAATATGAAATGGGCGATCGTAGTTCCGGTTATTACCATCCGCCATTAGATGATGGTGCAGGTTGGAACTATGGAAAATATTCATTCACGCAAGTATACGAGATGGACAATTTCTTGGCATGGTTGGCCAAATATTATCCGGATGCACGAAGTGCTTTAGTGGGTTCTGTTGGCTCAACTGAATTTAACAACTCGTGGGCCGCGTATGGGAATGCGAATGATAAGCAATTCACGCGAATGCAAGCCGAATACTTCTGTCGCACAAAATTGAAACCGGCAATCGAAGGATTAAAAGCAAGTACAGGGGTTGATTTCAATGATGGCCAAAAATGGCTTGGAACACTTGGCATTCTTGCTTCGATTCAAAACTGGTATCCTGCCGCTGTTTCAAACGGCTTCTTTAAAACCATTACTCAACAATTTGCGAATCGATGGGATGATGCGGCATTTATCACGACAGTCTGTGATTATATTGTTGCCAATGCGGCTTCTATGGTTGCGCCTGCTTATGTCGAAGGGATTCAAAATCGCTTCAGAAATGAAAAAGCCGATGCATTGAAGCTGACAGATAAAACCTATATCCCTTTCGATGGCGTGACAACCAATCGAGGGTTAGAACACTTAGAAGATTTACTCGGCAAGCGGGTCGGCAATGGTCAGTGTTATGGACTATCCGCAGAGTATTCCGGCTATATGGGTGGCTGTGGCCTTGGTGCCGGTACACAATATGGGATGAGTCATTTAACTGGAGTGGGAAGTACAGCCGCTGCTAGCGACATCGGTATCGCTTATGACTGGTCCGCTGTTGGATGGACGGTAATCAAGAATCCAACCTATGAACAGTTACAGGTAGGAGCAATCATTAATATTGCACGTGGTGCGCCTTGGGCTGGATGGGCAGGCGGAGTCGATGATACTTATGGGCATACTGGAGTTATTAGAGGCTTAGAAGACGGACGAATCCAAACGTATGAACAAAATACTGAGCTAGGAATGATTGTAGGGAAATTTGACCGTGCTTATACAAGTGCTGCTGGAATTTCATCAATTGTTATTCCACCAGCAGAAAAATAGGAGTGATGAATTTGGAATTAGATCAATTTAGAGATGTCGATTTGGTCATTGATAGAGCGAATGATAGCTTTGTGCAGAAACAATTTGTTTCTCAAGGGGATTATAAAGGACGAACCCTAACAGTCCAAGTGACCAATAACGGGGTTATTAATGAAGTGCCAGGATTAGCGGTTAACTTGCGTTGGCAAAATCAAGCTAGCGGCTTAACTGATCTAACTGCTTTTTCTGTTGTAGATAAAGAAAATAATGTTTTTCGGCTCGAATATCCCGAACATATGATGACCCCAGGAAAGGTAATCGCAAGCATTCAAGTTATTCAAAACGGAAAAGTAACGAATTTAAAAGAATTTCAGTTATCGGTTCAAAGACTTGCAGGGGAAGCTGTGGGGATCGTTGGAAAAGCGGAGTTTAGTGCATTAGTGGCGGTATTATCGGATGCGAATAAGTTTCGGACTGATATTGCAACTTTAGATGCTTCTAAAGCGGAAAAAGATGAAGTGAATCGATTGATCAGTAATATTGGATCAGGTGTACCAAAAGAGACGTTTGCAAGTATTGCAGATCTACAAGCTAAATATCCAAACGGGGCAGATCATGTCATGTTAGTTTTAGATTCGGATGGCAAGGGGTATGTCTATAGTTGGAATGGTACTGAATGGGTCAAAGGTGTTCTATATCAAGCAGCAGGTATTGCCAATGGCACTGTTGATTATTCAAAATTAGCTGATGATCTTGACTATATGAAGCTGGCGCTAATTACGGAAAATAAATATATGCAGTCTGTAGCGGGTGATGGAACGATTACTTATACCGATACGGCTAATTATTTTTTAGCAACATTTGAGGTCCCTGAAAAAGGAAAACTGACGATAAAAAAATCAGCATTGCAGCACGGACAAGCAATTGCAAATATAGATAGCGATGGAAAAGCAATCTCTTATTGGTCTTTTGATTTTGGCAATATGTTTAATGCTGCATGGGCGAATGATTATACAAGTTACTATGTCATAGACGCGCCTTTATTAAAAAAAGCTTATCCAGCTATTAAAAAAATCGTTATTGAATTCAGAATCGAAGACAGAGAATCAGCATATATCTATGGAAGTCAAACAGCGGACGTGACGGACAAAACATGGAGTTCAGCGCCTGAATTTAATACATTAAGGAGCATTCCGAATCGTATAGCGGAAAGATATGATTTGTTAAACGAGAAAACATCAGTGATGTATCCAAACCAATCTATTATCAGATTTACTGTATCGACAGGATTGCCAGAATTCGCTTCAGTATCCAATCGAACATCTTATTTTTTTAAGGTTCCAGAAAAAGGGACTTTAGAATTTCCTGTTTACGATTTATCTGACCAGCAGTTTTTATTGGTTGCAGATTCTGAGGGAAAGGTGATTCAGAACTATGACTACACTTATAATACTGGAACAAATATAGTGTCGTTTTTGAGTAGATCCTCTGATGTTTTCAGAATTGACATGAAAGAACTACGTAATAAACATCTTCATGCAGCGAGTATCTATCTAGTTGTTTGGAATAAAGCTGTCGATGGGTTTTACGTATCGGCAATAAATGCTTTTGACGTATCCGATGTGTTTCCTGCAATAGCTAAATCCGAAACAGAAGACGAAAGTGATGTACGAGAGTTAGTTGTTGTATCTGAATATCCGATTGTTGCTAATCATACAGGATACCTCTACTTAGACAATATTGATTTGTATGGAAACTATTATAAAGAGCAAGATTTGTTCATCAGTCAAACAGATGACAATGAGTTGATTGCAGGTGGTTTCCCTATAAAAATGAATAGTTCTGATATTCAGGTGCCAATTTCTAGAATGGCAAACGGTCAAACAAAAGAACAGACAAGTATCCTCTGTAAGACAATTCCAGAAAATGCCGGTGATGGTAAAACTGTCAACATTATGATGATTGGTGAGTCGACGACTGAAATGGCTGGATATTTAAGAGCAATTAAGTCTAAATTTGAAGGGGATACATTGCAGGTTAACTTTGTGGGTTCGAGAGGGACAGAGGTCAAACACGAAGGGCGTAGCGGATGGACGACAAATCATTTTGTAAATGCTCAGACATATAATGGGATAACAAATAGTTTTTACAATCCTGAAACCAAAAAATTTGATTACGCATATTATCGAAATCAAAATCCAAGTGTCCCAATTCCTGACATTGTATTTTTTAATTTTGGAATCAATGATGCAAATCAAAATATCCATTCATCAGAGACAATCACTAATCTGTACTTTATGCTTGGCCAAATTCGAACAGAAAATCCAAATGTCAAATTTGGGATTGGTTTGACAAGTAACCTGTGCCGAATTGAAAATGTGGCATATAGGACTGAAAGCCGTCGAAATAATATCCTAAAAACGATCAAGGCTTTGATAGGTGAGTTTGATAAACGGCAGGAAGAAGGCTATTTTTTGAATCCTATGTTTTTAGCGGTTGATCCTATCTGGGATATGCGCTATGAAGAACGTCAGCTAAGTATTTATCAAACAAAGACTGAATTATTTTGTACAGATGGCACACACCCGGCAGACAATACAGGCTATCAAAAAACGGCTGATACGACTTATTTTACAGTCAAAAGAATGTTTGTGTAGGACTACTCGTATGAATGGGCTTATATTTCAAGGAAAGTTGGTGACGTATGTTCAGTTGGGGGAATGTAGGGTGAAAGAATTTTTGGAGCTAAATAGTCTATTTGTGGCTTTATTCGGCGGTGGTTTATTAGCTACTTTATGGCGAGTTGGAAATTGGATTGCAAAGTTAGTAAAAGCTAAAAAGGCAGAAAATGAACTGAGAGAACAAACAATTAATGCTTTAGAAGCTGCGAACAAAGAACAAGACAAACGTCTGCAAAGCGTGGAAGAGTACCAAGTAATGGCGGAAGCGAGGAGTCAAAAAATTGTCAAGGCAGAGAAAGCTTCTCTGCATAATCAAATATGGAACAAAGCTGATGAATATATCACAAGAGGGTATGTCACGGTTGGTGAGCTAAATAATTTTATTTATTTATTTGAAGCATATAAGAATCTTGGTGGCAACGGTACAGGTGACACGTTGCCACCAAGATTCTTATATGCTTCAAATAAATAAATAAAATTATTTAGCTCACCAACCGTGACATACCCTCTTGTGATATATTCATCAGCTTTGTTCCATATTTGATTATGCAG
>NZ_JALAHI010000107.1 GCF_022711995.1 Enterococcus sp. | reverse complement strand
GGCCTTTTTCTATCGCAAACTTCACTGGGGTTTGATCTATGTCATAACCTGTTGGTGCTTGAGTCTCTACAAATTGATAATCTCCAGGGGCTAATCCATCTATAGCTAGCTTGCCAGAGTTATCGGTTATGAGGCCGCTTTGTAAGACCTTGCCTTCTTTATCTTGCAGCTCGAAGACTGCTCCTTGTAAAACTTCACCTGTTTTTGCATCTGTTTTACTTAGCATCACTCCACCCGGTGTCAACTTATTAGTAGCTGTTACTTGGACCGACGCTTTTTGGCCTTTTTCTATTGTAAACTCAACTGGGGTTTGATCTATGTCATAACCTGTTGGTGCTTGGGTCTCTACAAATTGATAGTCTCCAGGGGCTAATCCATCTACAGCTAGCTTGCCAGAGTTGTCGGTTATGAGGCCGCTTTGTAAGATATTACCTTCTTTATCTTGTAGTTCGAAGACTGCTCCTTGCAATGGCGCACCAGAACTAGCATCCATTTTACTTAGCACCACTCCACCCGGTGTCATTTTATTCACAGCTGTCACTTGGACTGCCGCTTTTTGACCTTTTTCTATTGTAAACTTCACTGGGGTTTGATCTAAATCATAACCCGTTGGTGCTTGGGTCTCTACAAATTGATAATCCCCAGGGGCCAGTCCATCTACAGCTAGCTTGCCAGAGTTATCGGTTATGAGGCCGCTTTGTAAGATCTTGCCTTCTTTATCTTGTAACTCAAAGACTGCTCCTTGTAAAACTTCGCCTGTTTTCGCATCTGTTTTACTTAATACCACTCCACCTGGAGTCAATTTATTCACCGCTGTCACTTGGACGGCTTCTTTTTGGCCTTTTTCTATTGTAAATTTAATTGGTATATTATCTAGAACATAACCCGTGGGGGCTTTAGTTTCAATAAGTGAGTAGGTCCCTGACTTTAATCCATCAACTAAAATTTTCCCTTCCAAATTCGTCTGAAGCGCAGAGCGAACAATATTTCCATCATCATCTCTAATTTCAAAGACCGCTCCTTGTAGCGTTTCTTTTGTCTTCTCATCTATTTTCGTTAACTCTACACTTCCAGTAGTAGCTATATTAGTCTTTTCTAGTTGAACCTTCTCATTTTCTGTTCCTTGAACACTAAATGAAATCGGTGCACTATCTAAAACATATCCTTCAGGTGCTTTCACTTCTGTAAATGTATAGGTTCCCGGATCAAGGTTCTCAACCTTTATTAAACCTTCATTGTTGCTTGTAAAGGTTCCGATAACTTTCTGATCTGCACTATTGGTCAGCTTAAATGTTGCATTCGCTAACGGTTGCTTGGTTTCTTTATCCACTTTCAGTAAGCTGATGTTGTTCTCTGGTTCATAAACCGGTTTGACTGGTGGAACAGGTGGAACAGGTTCCTCGGGAACAACAGGTACCGTCTCGTAAGTAGGTGGTGTAGGCTCAGCAGGTGGTGTTAATTTAGGCGTATAGTCACTTTTACTTCTTCCAAATGTTCCATAACTACTTTCCCAAGAACTAGCGGTAGCTACCGTTATCACTTCTCCAGGTTCTGGCGTCAACAAATGAAAATATCCATATGTCGTTTCACTAGCCATGTTACTCAATAACTTTAGATAACCATATTTATTGGCCAAGTCAGAAGCAGATAAATTCTTCAAATCATTATAGAAAGGCGCACTATTATCGCCATCTTCTAGGCCGACCCCATTCATCCCGGCGATAAGATCCATTGCTCTTCTTTGTGTTTCCGTAGCGGTATCAATGGCATCCATGAAAGTATTGAAGTCTGCTGTTTCATAATTAGAATTATTATAAGTCTCAAAAGCTTTAATGTATTGCTCAAGTGCTGCGGTATATAAACTTAACCCCTGGTTTTTAGCTTCTTCCAATGCAGAAGTCCATTTATTGACCATACTTTGATCTACCATAAATGTATTGATATCTATTTGTTGGTTTGCAGCGTCAAAAGCTAATCCGCCAGTTTTAGCGAACAGGTCCGTTAAAGCCTGTTTAATAGTATTTTCTGTGGGATGATCTAAAATTTTAGGTACATTATCTGTTGTTTGGCCTGTAGTGCTATTAAAGGTATGGTAAAATTCTACGCCTTTAAACCCACCATACCATGCCCCGCTAACAGCCCCAGGAGTAACTGCACTAATATTCATAGCAGTGGTAGAGCCATAAATTGATTTTTCAAATGCATCATAAATATTCCATTGATCAATTAATCCTTGAACATTTGACTCAATTTCAGAACTACCTGTAAATATATCTGCAGCCATATTTCCTTTAATAGTAGATATTAGTGTATCACCAGAAATAGACAAACCTGACTGTATCATCTGAACTATTGCGGAATAGTCCACTAAGTATGATTCTAGGTGCGCGTAAACACTATAAACATCAGGCCCTATATATTGTCCTTTTGAACTATGCGTGTTGACTTCTGCTTGTTTATTATTATACTCAGCCAAATCGTTCTGATATTGTTCAAGTGCTTGTTCATATTGAGCTTTTTTTTGTGCATTCTCTTTCTCGACTCGATCCGCTTCTGCTTGCGCATCATCGTGTTCTTGTTTCTTTTGATCGTATTCGTTTACATCTTGCTGATAGTGCACATATTCTTCGTTATACTCTTTTAAGGCTTTTTGATACTCCTCATAATCATGATACACTTTTGTTTCTAGGATAGAGTCATCTGATCTAACAGTTTCAGCTACTACCTGTATCACTCCCAATTGACCGATTACCATGACGAAACTCGCTATCACATAAATTGCTTTGTTAAAATTTTTCATCATTATTTTTCCACCTCATATGAATTCTTGTTTACCTAGTAATCTCATATGAATTCTTGATTAACCCGTAAATAGAATCGTTTTCGATAAGCACTTCATTTTTTTCCCTAACTGAGTCGTACCAGGCTTTCCTTCCACAAGGTTAGGCCCCGCTTCCAGCATCGCCAGGTAATTCTCTAAGTGATTTAAACGTAGATCAGTCGATTGAGTTGTTTGTTTCTCCTCTTTTTTCTGATTCGCTTTTGTGATTTTAACCTGATTATTTTGATATTCAACTACAGCTGGCAAACTTACCGTTTCTGAAGATTCCTGATTTGTTTCTTCTACCTTTTCTGCTATTCCTAAAATAAAACTCGGCTGAACGATTAAGTAAGCACCTAAAAATGCTAGATAACGTTTCATGTCATCCCTCCTTTATCAAAAGAAACATCTTCAAACAATAGTTTTCTTTTTGTTCTAATTACAGCATTTCCAAAAAACTCCCAATCACTGGGTGTGGGAGGATTTTTCCAAATTATTTGCTCTCCACTAAACTTCATATAGACACAATTCGATATTAATATATTAGTTTTTGTTGTTATTC
>NZ_JALAHI010000106.1 GCF_022711995.1 Enterococcus sp. | reverse complement strand
GTTTGGGCTGTATCGCTAAAAGTCCCTTTCACGTTGTTTGGCAGTTGGCTTTGGTCTAATGTATAGCCATCGATTGTTAGTTGATACTTTGCCGTGCTAACATCGTATTTTTCCCCAATATTTCCACTTATTATTTGTGAGTCGTGAATTTCTTTACCTTCACTATCCACATATTTGATTGTCACATCCGATGCTGGGATGGAATCTTTGGTGTAGACGTAGATTACAGTTTGAGCTGTATCACTGAAAATTCCAGTCATATTATCTGGCAATTGCGTAGTATCTAATGTATAGCCATCGATCGTTAGTTGATATTTTGCCGTGCTAACATCATACTTTTCCCCAATATTTCCACTTAGTGTTTGTGACTTATGAATTTCTTTGCCTTCACTATCCACATATTTAATCGTTACATCCACTGCTGGGATTGGATTTTTGGTGTAGACGTAGGTCACTGTTTGGACTGTATCACTGAAAATTCCAGTCATATTATCTGGTAATTGCGCAGTATCTATTGTATAGCCGTCAATTGTTAACTGATATTTTGCAGTGCTAACATCATACTTTTCCCCAATGTTTCCACTTAGTGTTTGTGATTCGTGAATTTCTTTACCATCATTATCCACATATTTAACCGTTACATCTGCTGCGGGGATTGGATCTTTGGTGTAGATATAGGATACGGTTTGTGCGACATCGCTAAAAAATCCAGTCATATTATTTGGTAATTGCGTAGTATCTAATGTATAGCCGTCAATTGGCAACTGATAATCTGGCGTACTGGCATCGTATTTTTCCCCAATGTTGCCACTTAGTGTTTGTGAGTCATGAATTTCTTTGCCTTCACTATCCACATATTTAATCGTTACATCCGATGCCGGGATCGGATCTTTGGTGTAGATATAGGATACGGTTTGGGCGACATCGCTAAAAACTCCAGTCATATTATCTGGTAATTGCGTAGTATCTAATGTGTAGCCATCAATTGTTAACTGGTAATTAGCAGATTCTGCATCATATGCTTCTCCCACTGTCCCTATTAGTGTTTGTGCTTGGTGGATTTCATTTCCAGCAGTATCCACATACTTGACTGTTACTTCGCCTAAACTTGCTGGATCCACGATCACATGGACGATATGTGTGGTGTCCACATTGTAGGTAGCTTGTCTTGTCCTAAATATCGCCACATAGTTTCCAGGAATATTGGTGTTAACATTGGTGTAATAGGGATAGATTTGTGAGGCAGAAATGCTTTTTTCAATCGCACCTGAAAAATTCAGTTTGAAGGCTTCAATTCCTAGTGCTTGCGTGGTAAAGTCAAAAGCTCCTCCAACTGGGAGATGAATGGTGTCTGGGCTATTACCAAAAATATATTCGCCAATGATATGCCGTTCATATAAAGATAAAGACTTCACTTCTCCCGGTTGTAGCTCGATAGAGTTTCCCGTGGAAGTAAAACCGTAATTTTCTTTTTGATCAGTTGTACCAACTTGTTTCAACATATAAGACCCTGCGGGAACATTTGCAGAAATATCGCCATTCTGATCAGTGACTAGTAAGTACTCTTTGCCTGAATTTACAGAAGTAAAGGTAAAATAAACACCCGAAATTCCTTGACTAACATTGCTATCCGAAACATGGATTTTCAATTGTGCTTCCGCTACTTTCGCTGCTCGAAGAGCTATTTCTGCAGAAGACGTTGATCTCTCTTCTGTTGAAATCTGAGTCTCACTTATTCCTACATTTCCGTCAGTTTCTTTACTCATTTTCTCGCTGCTAGCAGTCTGCTCTATTACTGAACTTGAGGAAGGTAGATCATTGACTGCACTTGTCGTTGTGTTGGTGCCGACTGAGCTGCTTTCCTCAACCTGACTTTCCCTTGAAGTTTCTAAAGTTTCTTGCGTGCTTTCTAGAACGGCACTTGTTTGAGATTGCGCATAAACTGTAAGTGATGGTATTCCTAGTGTGGCACTTAAAAGGATGACCAATGATAAATAAATCTTAATTCTCTGTTTCACAAACATTCACCTTAACCTTCTTCATTTTAAAATAAAACACACGTTATCCAGATTTCAAAACAGTATAATTTATCTTTTTTTAATTTACAATTATTTGATCCATCATTTATTTTCTTGCATTCGTTTTCTATTCGTTGTAAAAAAAAGCTCTCTTTAACAACCACGTATACAATGATTTATTTCCTTTGCATGGCGCTCACCTCGTATGCAGTTTATGCCTCATGTACTGCTTTTATCAAGCAAAGACCATGTCAAATCAATGCAAAGATTCTTTGCATCATTGATTTATCAACGTTTCCCCAAAATTGGAATACCATCTTTATCCTTTTGTCTAACGTAACTTTCATGGCCAAACAGTGAACCGATTACTTCTTACTCCTTAAAAAAAACTGTAAGCAATAAAAATACAGTCTGTTCCCTAGTCGCTAATTTCTGACCTAAAAAAATTCTCGTCCCTTTTCCAATAAATACGGTATTTAATTTTTCATCATTTTTTAATTTAATAAATACTTAGATACATTTTGTGAAGTCTACGGGTATCGTTGCTTAAAAGTTGCTAGTTTTTTTCCACATATGATAGGATAAATCAAAAGGAGCAGAAAAATGAGTTTAGCAGAAAAAATGAAGGAAAGTCGCTTAAAAATGGGCTTCACGCAACAAGAAGTCTCGGAAAAATTATTTGTGACTAGACAAACCATCTCTAATTGGGAAAACAACCGGAGCACTCCGGATATTGATACTTTGGTAAAAATAAGTGAATTGTATCAAACAAACTTAGAAGCCTTGTTGTCTTCTGACCATGAAATGGCAAATATTGAATCAGATAGTACGGCCATTCAAGAAACAAGCCAACCAAATTTTCATTTTATCCCTTATTTACTTAATTTAACCGTTATTGTTCTCTGTGTTTTGGTGGATTTCTTGACACCAACTGGGATCGTTTCTCTGTGGACGACTGTCAGCCATTTTCTACTATTAGTCGATTTCGTATTTTTGATTGGCTTTTTTATGCTAAAAAAGAAACCTGTCTCAGTAAAAGCAGTTCTTCTCACACTCGGCAAGGGACTTCTGATCGTAGCAATCATTTTGGGATTCACTTATTGGTCAAATCGAAATGCCAACTCCTCGGTGTTGAATGAAATTGGGCATAATTATGGTCATTTTACCTATTTAACGTTTAAAGCTTTCGGCATCCTCACCATTTTTGAACGAAGCAAGTTCATTTTTTGATCAAACCTATCGAATCCAAGAAGATTCTGAAGCATTCATGGCCCTAATTCGATAAGGGACTGTGCCATAAGTCATCATCCAACAAGTTAAACCAAATCACGTTCTCTTGCCCTAGATTTAGATTCCTCTGACTTTTGCGACGAGGAGCCACTGCAGGAGCAATACTATATAATTTTCGGATAGTGTGACTTGTCGGAGACTTATGGTAAAGTCCCTTTTTATTGAATCCATTCATAAATTGAATGGATAGGCCCATTTTTCCACATTGACAGAAAAGGTGAGAAAGGATAGCATAAAAATGAACACGTGTGCATTTAAAATAGAGTTAAGGGTGTGTCCTCGTTGAAAACTGTTCATTCAAAAGTCCGCCGTTTTATTGACCAACTGAAGCATTTCTATTCTGGTGAAGATGTCTCCTATCGTTTTATTCTGTCGCTTGTTTTCCCGGTTGTCCTCGACCAGTTCTTTCTGGTCAGTTTTAATTTTATCAATACCGCTATGATCAGTTCAGCGGGAACGACTGCAGTCAGTGCAGTCAGTATGGTAGGTAGTTTGCACTTTTTCCTGGTGAATGTTTTTACTGCCGTTGGACTAGGAGGAACTGTGCTGATGGCACAGTACTTCGGCAAAAAAGAAATGAATCAGCTGAGCAAAGTTTGCAGCGGAACTGTCTATGGTGCAGTGTTGATGGCTTTAATGATCAGTAGTCTTATCGCCTGTTTCCACCAAGGAATTTTGCAACTTTTATTTGGTCATGCAGAGCCGCTTGTTTTAGCAAATGCCCGGCTTTATTTACTAGGCCTATTGGCTTCTTATCCTCTACAAGCGGTCATTGAAGGAACCAATGGCAGTCTGCGGGGAATTGGTCGTACCAAAGCTTCCTTGAAACTTTCACTATTGATGAACTTCGTTTATATCGTTGGGAATGTTTGTTTCATTAGTATTCTAGGAATGGGAATGGAAGGATTAGTTGCTTCATTATTGCTTTCGCGATTTCTGGGAATGCTTTTCGCCTTTTATACTCTGCGAGCCAATCGCTTTCTGTTTTTATTAAAGAAAGAAGACTTTCTACACATTCAACTGCACGTGATTACTAAAGTATTGAAAGTCAGTGTTCCCTTTGCGGCCGAATCTCTCTTTTTCAATGGCGGAAAAATCATTATTCAAACAATGATCGTCAGTTTTGGAACCAATGTCATCGCTACAAATGCAATCGCTTCCTCCTGGATTCAAATTTCTGAAATCATCCCTAGCGCATTAGCCACGTCCCTGGTCCCGATCGTCGGACAATGCATTGGCAGAGAAAATATCGCCGATGCCAAAAAACTAACCAAAACATTTGTTATCACTGGCATGATTGCCTTCCTCCTAGTTGATTTAAGTCTGCTGCCCTTCTTCCCACTAGGCATGAAGCTGTTCAATCCACCTGCTGCCATTTTACCGGAAATTTATCACTTGTATCTGATCGCCATTGTTATGCACTTCTTGACATGGAGCATTGGCTTTATTCTTCCTTCGGCATTGCGGGCAGCCGGCGATGCAAATTTTACTTCTCTGACTTCTCTGTTATCGATGTGGATCTTCAGAATCGGTATGGGGTATTTCGTTGGGATCGTCTTGGACTATGGATTAACAGGGATTTATTTTGTGATGACTTTAGAATGGGGGGTTCGCGGCTTAATATTCTTGCTACGATTTAAAGGAAAAAAATGGTATCAGCATCAGTTGACGTAGATATAATTGAAGGTATTTGTTTCGTGGTATTGGATAAATGAATTGGAATCGTTGAAAACGCGAAACGTCAATTAGTATTTCTTAAAAAATTCTACTGAGGCAACTTTCTCTATCAAGAGATTTTCCGACTTATTTTTAACGAAAAAAAGATACCCGAAAAATGAACCGAATTAACTTCATTTTTCGGGTATTGTATGTTAGTGATTGATTTACTCACTCTCGGTGTAGACAATCTGCAAGCATTGTCTGTCTGCCGTCATGTTTTTCACATGGTAATTTGTGCGATGGACAATATTGATTTCAACAGCTTCAGGATAGCTCAATCGGTAGATTAGTTGCCCTGCTTTTCGTTCCCATGACACTTTAAATATCCCAGATTTTGCTTCAAATTCCATTTTAAAATGATTCATATCTTTGGGAAAATAAGGGGAAACGATGACTTTTGAGCATGCAATGGCTTCTTCAGCAATGGTAAGTCCAGCAACAGCTTCCATATACCACTGAGGATAACTAGCAAACATCGCATGATTTTTTGACAGTTGCGTTCCTGTAAACAACTCAGATAAAACTTTGTTGCCATTTTCTAACATCTTTTTGAAACTGATCGCTGACTCTTGTAAAAGCCATTTTTCAACTAAGTCATTCATATCATAGTTATTGAGAACTTCATAAGCAAAAGCGTGCCCAAAAATTCCTGAATCAAATACAAACTGATTTTCCTCGATAGTTTTTCTTAAATTCGTCGCTAATATCTCAGAATTTCCCAGATTCGTGTACAGAGCAAAGATATACGACGTTTGAGTCCCCTCTCCATATGAACCATCCTCATTCAAGAACCGACAATTGATTAGTGTTTTGATCCTATCATATTGCTGTTCCAACCACACACTTTTTTTATTAAGAATCTCTCGTAATCGAATATTCCAGTGAATAAATAGCAAAATCGTACAATAGCCTACAAACTCTTTGTCTGGTGTTTGTGCAGAAAAATTACCAGCAATCAGTGGACTGCCATGATCACCAATGCAGCATTTTGCTAATTCATCTATTTCTCTAGATAATAAATAGTTTAATTGCTTTTTGATAAATGGATACTGTTGCTCAACAAAAGCTAGATCCCCATAAAATTGATAGTGTTTCGCAACGACATAGGGATAGACTAATTGCCATAATAATGGTCCCTCTTTTGGCCCGGTACCATTTGTCTGAATGCCCATATAAGGAGCTGTCTCTGGGATTCCACCAAATTCCGTTTGTTCATAATGAAAATCATTAATTGTCTTTTTCAACAATGTCTCTAAATTAAATTGATACAGATTTGATTTCGCTAAAGCAACCATATCCCCACCATACCCCAATCGTTCTCGGGCACAGTCCTCAAAAACGCTATGAATATTGTTTCTTTTGGTATGAATAGAGGCTTGATATAATTCCTTATAAAAGGAATGATCGGTATGGATAAAGCCCACCTGTTTAACTTCGGTAAATACAGGTATTCCTTTAATTTCGGTTATTTCTTCTAACGAACACCCTTCAATATAAGCATAACGAAAAGAGTGATAAGTAAAGCGATTTTCAAAAATGTTTCGTCCTTTTTTGCAGATGAGGACATCCTGTTGCAGCCCCTCTTTTGGTGCTCCACTTCCACCGCTGATCCTTCCATTACGAATGGTGGCCCCTACACTGCCAGCATAAGATGAACCAAAATCAAATTGACCATTACAAAAATCTTCCGCATATTTTATCCGTATTTTTTTCTCAGAAATACAATCGAATGTGGCGCAAATAAACCCTGATAGCGTTTCTTCAAAATCAACGAATATCCCTTCTTTAAAGAGGGTTATTTTCGTAGCATTCATTGATGCTTGTTTTTTTATTTTTGGAATAAAGCTTTTCTTCATGAGTGATTGCTGAGTGAAGCGCGCTACGTTTACAGATGCCCAACTACCACTTTCTTTTGTAAAATCAATTTTTTCTCCTAAATAGAGATTGTTGAATAGCAGATTTCCTTGCTTGGCTTCCCACGAATGATCACTTGATACAATGAGTGAATCATTCATTACCATATCACAAATTAGTCTAGGATCTCCAACTTCCGCCAATCTTTCTCGCAAATTGTATTTGCCAAATAATTTAAGGGGAGCAGGATTGTACATGCCATTTCCTAACTCGAATAATATTGTATTTTCGCCCTTTTTCAAGTAACTCGTAATATCATATTCGTCATAATAAATACAACGGGTATAATTTGTCCAATCACTATTTAATTCTGCTTTTCCAACCCGTTGATCATTGATAAAACACAGATAATAACCTAAGGATGCAACATAAAGTTTTGCCTCCGCTACATTTTCTAAAAAAAATGTTTTCTTGAGTAACGTATGAGGATTGTTCGTATAGTAATCTTGATCCTCCATGCGATAATCAAAAGGTTTATCCATTATCCACTGTCCATTAAATATCCACTCACTGGCCATTATCTCGCCTCTTTCACTTGCCTAATGTTGATCACTCTGCTGCGTTTTCTTCTTTTATATTTTGGCTATCCGCAATCTTAACAAACGGAAACCATACAACGACTACTAAAATAATGCATACTCCCTGTAATATTGAGCCTGCAATACTGCCTGTTACAAGATAGCCGCTCACTAATAGAGGCGTCGTCCAAGGAACTTGTGCTAATCCAGTTGGAATAGGGACAAAATGAAAAGCAAATGCTAAGTAGGAAACTACTATTGAAACCACATTACTTAGGACAAAAGGGATAAAGTAGGTAATATTCATCATTAATGGAATACCAAACAAGGTTGGTTCACCTACGTTAAAAATGTACGGGATCCCTGCGATTTTTTTCATTTCCTTATATCTTTTACTTTTAGCAATCAGGATAATCGCTAAGATAGAACCAATGATTCCTATGCTCGCAAAACCATCCCAAAAGCTTTGATTAATAATGTTTGTCGGTGTTTCACCTGCTATTGAAGCTACTCGGTTTTCATCTTGCAGAACTTGAAAAATAGGTGTCATCACACCATTGACAATTGAGTCGCCATGAATCCCAAAAAACCAAAGCAGCTGGCTGAATATTTTCACAATGATGATCCCTAAAAGAGAGCCACCCATCATTTTCAATGGCGCTCCGACGATAGTATTAAACACTTCCAAAGCATTACTTTGTAAAGCAACATCAAAGAACAAACGGACAAGCCAAAAAATGGTAATAACGATGAGAGAAGGAATAATCGATTCAAATGGAGCAGAAACTGCTGGCGGTACCGCAGCAGGCATTTTTATTTTTATTCCTTTATGATCAATAAAGCGATAAATCATACAAGTCAAAATCGATAGAACGAGTGCAATGAAAATAGCTTGTGCCCCCAAGAATGATGTTGCAATAAAACTACCACTCTCTTCTACTGAAAAAGGAACGAGCAAAAGAAAGGAGACAACTGCAGTCATCGTTACTTGTAACCCATTGATATTCATTTTATCTGCTAAGGAACGGCTCACGGAAAGCAAAACCAGTAATCCACCAACACCTAAGCTCGCATCGTTCACCAAGTTTAGCTTGGCTTGCCAGACAGACTGTTCAACCCCTAAAACACTTGAAATAAACTCTCCTACTTGAGGAATTGGAAAATATGAAATGATTAGAAAAATTGAAGCAATGAATGCAAAGGGCATATAAGCAAGCATGCCATCTTTAATAGCATTTATAT
>NZ_JALAHI010000008.1 GCF_022711995.1 Enterococcus sp. | reverse complement strand
CCCTACGAGTTCCATACAACGATTGATGGCAAAGACCAAATCGTCGGCTTTGATATCTCCATTGCCCAAAAGATCGCTGACGACCTAGGTGTCGATCTTAAAATTGAAGAGTTAGGCTTTGATGCCCTTTTAGGTGCGTTAAAAACAGGAAAAATCGATCTAGTCATTTCCGGGATGGCTGCCACCGAGGAACGGAAAAAGGAAGTTAATTTTTCTGATACCTATATGGAAGTGGAGCAAAAAGTAATTGTTCGCGCCGAAGATCAGGATCGCTTTCAATCAACGGCAGACTTTAACGGGGTACCTGTTGGCGCACAAAAACAAACCACACAAGAAGATTTAGCAAAAAATGAATTGTCCGGCTCAAAAGTGACTTCGTTACAAAAAGTCCCTGATCTAATCACAAATCTAAACTCTAAAAAAGTGGATGCGGTAGTTATGGAAGGCCCAGTAGCAGAAGCTTATGTCAAATCAAACGATAAATTGGCGATTGCGGACAATGTGGTCTTTGAGAAAGGAATCAAAGAAACGGCGATTGCCATTTCAAAAGATGCTCCCCTCCTCTTAGAAAAAGTCAACGGGACGATTGCTACCATTCATGACAATGATCTCTTAAGTCAATATCAAGATGAAGCTTATGCACTGATGTTCAACGAAGACACAGGAACTCAAGACGAAGGTTTCTTTAGTAAATACTTGCCATTTTATCTTTCGGGAGCTGGCTATACGATTTTCTTAGCTTTCATTGGGGTGCTCTTTGGTTCGGTTGCCGGAAGCTTGCTGGCCTTCATGAAACTCTCGGCTTCCAAGCTCTTACGCTGGATCGCAGTCATCTATATCGAATATGTCAGAGGAACGCCGCTTTTGGTGCAAATCTTTATCGTCTATTTCGGGACGGGTGTTCTAGGTTTGGATCTCTCTAAATTGACAGCAGGTTGTATCGCTCTGGCACTTAATAGTGCCGCCTATGTGGCTGAGATCATTCGTGCCGGCATCAATGCAGTCAACAAAGGCCAACTGGAAGCTGCCCGCTCCTTAGGGATGAATCAGGTTCAAGCGATGCGTTTTATTATCTTCCCGCAAGCTATCAAGAATATTTTGCCGGCTCTTGGCAATGAATTTGTGACAGTCATCAAAGAGTCTTCCGTAGTTTCCGTCATCGGTGTCTCTGAATTGATTTTCCAAACCGGAGTTGTTCAGGGTGCCAGCTTTAAACCCTTCTTGCCTTACGTGATCGTTTCATTGATCTATTTTGTCTTAACCTTTGCACTTTCACGTCTATTAGGAGTTGCTGAAAGGAGAATGAAAACAAGTGATTAGCATAAAAAAACTTTTAAAAAACTTTGGTGAAAACGAAGTGTTGAAAGAGATCGATCTTGAGATTTCGACAGGTGAAGTCGTGGTGGTCATTGGTCCATCAGGAAGCGGCAAAAGTACCTTTCTCCGTTGCTTGAATCTTTTGGAGCAACCGAGTGATGGCCAAATCGAATTTGAAGGAACCAACCTGTTAGCCAAAGAAGTGGTTATTGATCAGATTCGACAAAAAATGGGAATGGTATTTCAAAACTTCAACCTCTTCCCTCATAAAACTGTTTTGGAAAATATCACTATCAGTCCGATCAAAGTGAAAAAAGAAACACCGGAAGCGGCAGAAAAAAAGGCCTACGCCCTCTTGGAACAAGTCGGGTTGGCGGATAAAGCTAACAGCTATCCAGCCAGTTTGTCTGGCGGACAACAACAACGGGTAGCGATTGCTCGTGCACTGGCCATGGATCCAGATGTCATGCTTTTTGATGAACCAACTTCAGCATTGGATCCTGAAATGGTTGGAGAGGTACTAGCCGTGATGCAAGCACTTGCTGAAAAAGGGATGACGATGGTCGTAGTGACCCATGAGATGGGCTTTGCCAAGCAAGTAGCAGATCGCGTGATCTTTATGGCTGACGGTGTCATTCAAGAGCAAGGAACACCTGCAGAAATATTCGATCATCCGCAAAATAGCCGGACACAAGATTTTTTAAGAAAAGTTCTATAGAGAAAATGGAGATGAAACAATGACTCAACCTATGATTGCCCAACGCTTTCAAGCCCCCGAAGAAAACCTGCTGATGAATATTGCAACAATTGCGAAACAAACGCCAAATTTGATTGATCTCTCGATTGGCGATCCTGATTTGATCACGGATCATTCGATCATCGAGGCTGCATTTGCCGACGTCAAAAATGGCCATACAAAGTACACCGCTGCGGACGGCAGTGCCGATTTTATTCAAGCGGTCGTCGACTTTTATCAAACCCACTATGGATTGACCTTTGCCCCGGATCAAGTTCGGGCATCCGTTGGTGCGTTGCATGGGATGTATCTTGCTTTGTGTGCGATTTTAGACCCGGAAGATGAAGTAATCATCCATGAACCCTATTTCTCTCCTTACAAGCAGCAAGTCGAAATGGCTGGTGGAAAGCCAGTGTTCATTCCCACATATGAAAAAGATGGCTTTCAAATCGATGTTGCGGTATTAAAAGCAGCGATCACAGATAAAACAAAAGCGATTCTGATTAATTCTCCCAATAATCCTACTGGCGCAGTCTTCTCACCAGCCACTTTCAAGGCAATAGCGGAAGTTGCCAAAGAGCATGACTTGCTGATTTTGTCGGATGAAGTCTATGAAGCGTTTTGTTTTATGGATGAATTTGTTCCTATGGCAACATTCGCCCCGGAACGCACCATCACTTTCAGCAGTTTTTCAAAAGCCTTTGCTATGACTGGCTGGCGAATTGGCTATATGATCGCGCCTTCTGCCGTTAATCAGGTCGCAAAATTGATCAATGAAAGCATTGCTTATTCCGCTCCCACACCTTCTCAACGAGCAGGAATCTATGCATTGACCCATTATGATGCACTTGTTCCTAAAGTCGTTGAAACGTTTAAAGAACGGTTGACTTATGTACACCAACGAGTGGCAGCGATCCCCTTCCTTTCTCTGTCTCCTGTCAAAGGAAGTATGTATGCTTTCATCAATATCGAAAAAACTGGCTTGGACTCCGTCACCTTCGTTGAAAAACTTTTAAAAGACACAAGCGTTTTAATGGTTCCAGGAAAAGCATTTGGCGAGACTACAGGTGATAATTATGTCCGCTTAGCGGCAACTCAATCCATGTCATTGCTAAAAGAAGCCTTTGATCGAATAGAAAAGTTATCCTTGTAATCAGAAAAAAAAACTCCCAGTGCAATTTTTCAACCTTGCACTGGGAGTTTTTGTATTATTTTTTCGCTTCTTCAATCAATTTAGTCATTGCTTCTTTTTGGTATTCTGCAGTGAACTGACTGATTTTTGCTTTTTGCTCTGCTTCATCCATGGTCGGATCAGCCATCAGTGCGGCTTGCATCTTCTCTTGAACAAAAGCTTGGCCTTCCGTTTTCATTGTTTCTTGTTGTTTTTCTGCTAAACTCGCTAGTTTTTTGCTTGATCAACAGTTAAAAGTGCCCAGGAATCTGGAAGAGAGAAGGTATTCTCTTCACGAATAAACTCTTCATCATTTCCAGCTATTCCAAACAAGAAACGATAAACATCATTTTTATAGGTCCAACGAGTCGTTTTTGTTTCTTTTTCTGCCGCTTTGGCATTTTCAACGACATGATTCGTCACGTGGTCCATTCTGGTTTGTTTTGGTTTCTTTTGGGACTCATCCGTCCGGTAAAGATAGATCTTCTCTGTTCCATCACCTAGCGGCTGATAGAGCAGCATAGATAGCTGATCACTGTCACTGCTAGAAACTAAAGGCTTTGTAGTTGTTGTAGTGGTTTTTTCCATCCCAAAGTGTGCCGATAGATTGGCCATCATTGCGGTTAAACTCAAGACGAAAATCAATCCGAAAACAAGGGAAATCATCGTTTGCACTTTGTTTTTCGCAAAAACATTCAAAAGGGCAAAGGCAATCACACTGATGACGACGATCAGTAACATCATTTGTCGGCACCTCCTTTAAGAACAGTCAACTGAGGTTCTTTTTTCTTTAATGCAAAGGCAATCAAGAAACCAATAAACCCGAACACAACAGCCACATAAAAGGCGGCATGATACCCTGACAAAGTGGCTTCGATTGCTTTTTCTTTATAAGCCAGCGGCGTTGCTTTCAACAAGCCGTCACTTGGAAGATTTCCTTTTGTCACATTCGACAATACACTAATCAAAATCGCCGTTCCAATTGAGCTGGCCACTTGGCGGAAAGTGTTGTTAACAGCTGTCCCATGACTGATCAGATTTCCTGGCAAAGCATTCATACCAGAGGTCGTCACAGGCATCATGACCATGGAGATCCCAAACATACGGATCGCATAAAGAATAACAATGTGTAGGATTGGCGTATCTTTTGTTAAAAAGGCAAAAGGTAATGTAGCGGCTGTTAGGATAAACATCCCAGTAATAGCCAAACGTTTTGCACCATATTTATCAAAAATAGCCCCAGTGATCGGCATCATTGCCCCCATTACTAATGCGCCTGGCAGAAGCATCAATCCAGAATGAAAGGCAGATTCTCCGCGGATATTTTGGATATATAATGGTAAGACCATTTCTGCCCCTACCATAGCCATATTGGTCACACCAGAAAGAATGGCCGCTAATGTGAAGGTTTTCGATGAAAAGACGCGTAATTCCAAAAATGGGTGTTCGATGTGCAATTGTCGCCAAGCAAAAAAGGCGATAAACAAGACACCAACTACTAAGAAACTAATGACTTCTACGCTTCCCCAGCCTTTGTCTCCCACACTAGAAAAGCCATACAACAATGTCCCAAAACCAATTGTAGAAAGAATGGCCGAAAAGATATCGATTTTTGGATGCGATAACTCAATCACACTCTTCATTAGAAAGACAGCTAGAATCAGCACTAAAACAACAATTGGAATCACCATTCCAAATAAATAGCGCCATGTATAGTGGTCAATGATCCAACCAGATAACGTTGGGCCTAAGGCTGGTGCTAACCCGATAACGATTCCAGACATTCCCATTGCCGAGCCACGTTTTTCCGGAGGGAAAATCGATAGCATAATGTTTTGCAATAGCGGCATGGAGATCCCAACACCGGCAGCTTGGATCAAACGACCTAATAATAAGATTGAAAAATTAGGAGCAGCAAAACAAGCGATCGTACCAATCAAGAAAATCGTCATAGCCGTTAAGTAGAGATTTTTTGAATTGAATTTATTGATCAACCAAGCGGTGATCGGAATCATGATCCCATTTACGAGTAAGAACCCCGTTGTCAACCATTGAACATCAGAGGCCGTAATATCGAAGGCGTTCATCAAGGTCGGAAAGGCAGTTGTCAGTAAAGTCTGATTCAATACTGTACAAAACGTACCAATCAGCAAAACGACAACCAATAACGAACGATTGTACGGTTTACCGTATATATCTAAAGCACGATTATTTGACATATTTCACACTCTTTTCACAAAAATTTTCAACAGCACTATTCACTTTAAAACTTTCTCTTACATTTGTCAACCTACTTGACACAAAAGTAAAACAAGTTACAATAAAAACAAATACCTTGCCAAGAATGGAGAAAGCATGTCTCAAACCTTTCGTAAATTATTAGAAAATGACAATTTGCTTGTAGGGATCAGCGAGCTGAGTCAAATGTGTGAAGTCTCCCCACGACAGTTACGCTACTGGGAACAAAAAGGATTGATCGAATCGGTCCCTCAAGAAGAGAATGCCCCACGTAAATATCGATTGCCTACGGTAATCAAAGTTGAATTGATCAAACGTTTCCTCGATGAAGGATTCACTTTGACAAAAGCCGTAGAAAAAGCAGAGGAAAAAATTCGGATCGCTCACCATATTCGCAAAGTCTTTACCGGGGTCCTGCAAAATTTAGAAGTGGTCGATGATCGATTCACGATCATCAGTCTTGGACCCATCAATGAATCCAATCAAATTCTGCATATTATTCATGACGATGTTTCCAATCAATTAAACTATGAATTATTACCGGAAAACCAACCCTTGACTATTGATAAATACCAACAACGGTAAAAAGACTTTCAATGATCGAAAAAAGGATTGTCCCAGGCCCTCTTCTAGGCTTGCGACAATCCTTTTTGTCATTGTTGTTCGTAACGCTGGATTTTGCCGTCCAATCGACTCAATGTCTCTTTTAATTCCTCGAAACGTTGGCGTAGATTTTCACGTTCCTCGATCAGTAGTTGTTTGCGGGCTTCTTTCGTTCTTTCCCCTTGCTGATACAAATCATTGTATTCAATCAAAGATTCCACTGATAAACCGGCGCTGCGCATGCATTTAATAAAATCGATCCATTGGATATCTTCTTCTGAATAATCCCGTATGCCATTGCTGGTACGTTTGATTTGCGGCAATAAGCCCACCCGCTCGTAATACCTTAAAGTTACGGGTGTCAATGAAACGATTTTTGCTACTTCTGAAATAGTCATCCTACTACACTCCTTTAATGACTTTGATGTTCTCTTATGGGGCGTTCCATAAGTCTCCTAGTAACACTATCCGAAACTATTATTGCTTCTGCGGTGCAGGGACTCCTCGTCGCAAAAGTAGGAATCTAGAGCAATAGTATAGGATTCGGTTTAACTTGTTGAATGATGACTTATGGCACAGTCCCGTCAAGAGATCGTTTTGATGATTTTTGCTGGTGTGCCAGCCACGACCACATTGGCAGGAACCTCTTTGGTTACCGTCGCATCTGCTGCCACGATGGCATTTTCTCCTACCGTTACTCCCGGTAAAATCGTCGCATTCGCACCAATCCATGCATTCCTCTTGATCACAATAGGTGCCACCCATAATCCACGGCGCTTCTTCGGATCAGTCAGATGGTTGACAGTCACCAGACGGGCACCGGGGCCGATCAATACATGGTCTTCAATAAAAATACCACCTAAGTCCACAAAAGTCACATTAATATTAAGATAGACATTCCGACCAAATTGGATATGTCGTCCATAATCTGTATAAAAGGGCGTATTGACTGTTACGGATGCATCAATCTTTTCACCAGTGATTTCCTCAAGATATGCTCTGATTTTGTCAGCTGAATGGTACCCTTGATTCATTTCTCGAATCATCCGCTCATTGTATTCTTTGTATTGGTGGATTCGTTGAAAAATTGGTGCGTCTGCTAAAAGTTCACGATTGACTAGTTGTTGTTGAAAAGAACGATCCATATTTATTGCCTCATTTCATTCAAAGTTGTTGACTTTAGCATACTCCGTTAAAATAAAGATAACTAATACTTAATATGAATAGCGAAGAATTCCTTAAAGTTATAATACAAATAATCAAACGGAGGACGAGGAGATGGAACTACGTGTGATCAACTATTTTTTGGCGGTGGTCCGAGAAGGCACCATTACCAGAGCTGCCCAAACATTGCACTTATCCCAACCTACCCTTTCTAAGCAATTACAAGAATTAGAAGCTGAGTTAGGAACAAGGTTATTTGAAAGAGGTAGCCGAGAAATTCGATTGACAGATGAAGGTCGCTATTTCTACGAACGAGCCAAGGAAATCCAGCAATTGGTATCTACGACGAAGGCCAATCTTACTACGAAAGAACATATCAGCGGTGAGCTTACGATTGGCGGTGGCGAAACAGAAGCCTTTCGTTTGCTGGCTGAAATCATCACCGCTTTCCAAAAAGATCATCCTGACGTCCTCACGCATATCTATAGTGGGAACGCGGATGATGTATTGGACAGAATCAATCGTGGATTGCTTGATTTTGGCTTAGTGATCGATCCTGTCGACAAGCAGAAATATGAGTATCTTCAGCTGCCCCATCAAGATCACTGGGGATTGTTACTCCGGGAAGATCACCCATTGGCGACTAAATCAGCGATTTCTGCATCCGATCTAGCGAAGGTCCCTCTTCTTGTTTCTCGTCAAACACAGGTGAACCAACAGTTGACAGATTGGCTGGGACAGTCGATTTCAACGCACCAAATCGTAGGTACGTACAATTTGCTCTACAATGCTTCTCTTTTGGTTCAAAGTGGAGCTGGCTGTGCCTTATGTTTGACGGGAATCGTGAATACCAAAGGAACTCCCTTAACTTTTATCCCACTGTCCCCTGCTTTCACCGCCCGAGTGAATCTTATTTGGAAAAAGCATCAGACATTTTCTCCAGCTGCTCAAGTATTTCTGTCAAAGGTTCAAGAAACATTTTCTTCTAAAAAAAAAATAAACACTTGCCTTTTGTTCTTCTGACCCATTCTTTCTGGTCACTTTCGCTATATTTCATTACTGAAACTTTTTGCTTGCCTTAAAGTCCAGGTGAAGCAGTATGCTAGATGTAGTACAAAAAGAAAGAAGGAAATAACATGTTGAATGAAACATTTACGCTATCAAATGGTGTGTCGATTCCTAAAATTGGTTATGGTACATGGATGATTGAAGATAGTAAAGCGGCTGAAGCCGTAAAAAAAGCGATTGAAGTCGGTTATCGCCATATTGACACTGCCCAAGCATATCAAAATGAACGTGGGGTTGGTGAAGGGATTCGCTTATCTGGCATCGATCGCCAAGAATTATTCGTAACGACGAAATTGGCAGCTGAAATCAAAAATTACGCTGAAGCCACAGATGCAATCAACGCCTCATTGGATCGTTTAGGATTGGATTACATTGATTTGATGATCATTCATAGTCCGAAACCATGGGCTGTTTTCCAAGAGGATGAGCATTACTTTGAAGGAAATGTCGCCGCTTGGCAAGCATTGGAAAATGCTTATAACGAAGGGAAAATTCGTGCCATTGGAGTATCAAACTTTGAAAAAGCAGACTTACAAAACTTATTTGATCACGGTACGATCAAACCAATGGTCAATCAAATATTAGCGCATATCGGTCATACCCCCTTCGACTTGATCGACTATTGTCAAAAAAATCATTTGCTTGTGGAGGCTTACTCTCCGATTGCTCATGGAGAAATGATGGCAAATCATGAAATTATTGCTATGGCTGAAAAATATCACGTTTCAGTACCGCAGCTAGCGATTCGCTATTGCCTCCAACTAGATCTCCTTCCTTTACCAAAAACAGCATCCATGGAACATATGAAGAACAACGCTGATGTGGCTTTTGCAATTTCAGAAGAAGATATGACTCGATTAAAAGGAATCACTATGAATGATTATGGCTCGAACAATGAGATTCCTGTGTTCAAACGCGCCGCTACAAAATAATTGCAACGAAAGATCGCTTTTCCAGAAACAGCTCTGCCTTGGTGCAGATGTTTTTGGAAAAGTTTTTTGTTTAAAAACTTAAGTTACCAAGTAGTTGCTGCAGTTGTTGTGGCTATAGTCGCTGTTTTTGACCTTCACTTTTAAGAAAGACTGCCTGCCGAAAGCAGAAATAATCGGTTTTCACAGGGATCTTTGGCCATTGACTCATTCAGAGAGAAATCATTTACAAGAGCTATTTTTCCATGCTATAGTCCCTTTGAAGACCCTCGTTCGAATTTCAGATTGAAGGTTATTGCTAGTCAGTTGATTGATAATTAGGAGGCATCGTCCATGAACAAAACCGAATTTTTACAAGCAATATCTGGTGGCTTGATCGTTTCTTGTCAAGCATTGCCTGGTGAACCCTTTTATACCGAAGAAGGCGGCGTGATCCCTCTTTTTGCGGTGGCAGCTCAAGAAGCAGGTGCGGTCGGAATTCGTGCCAACTCTGTACGAGACATTCAGCAAATCAAAGAAAAAGTTTCCTTGCCAATCATCGGTATCATTAAAAGGGACTACCTACCGGAAGAACCTTTTATCACTGCGACGATGCGGGAAGTAGATGAATTAGTTGCAACCGGGGTCGAAGTCATTGCGTTGGATTGTACTTTGCGAAAAAGGCATGATGGTCGAACCATCAATGCATTTATTCAACAAATCAAAGAAAAGTATCCTGACCAGCTGCTGATGGCTGATATTGCGACATTTGAAGAAGGAAAAAATGCGTACCAAGCTGGAGTCGATTTTATTGGCACAACACTAGCTGGTTATACCAAAGACCGTGAACCAACAGATGGACCCGACCTCGAACTGATCCAACAACTGGTCGCGGAACAGCTGCCCGTCATTGCGGAAGGAAGAATTCATTCTCCTGAGCAAGCCAAACAAGTTCAGCAACTAGGGGTGGCAGGAATTGTCGTCGGCGGTGCCATCACCCGCCCCAAAGAAATCGCGGCTCGCTTTATCGCAGAATTATCCAACTAGTTTCATAACGAGTCATTTGCTTCTAACAAAGAAGTCGCTAACGACTGCATAATGATTTCACGATTCGGATGCATCTAATAGAGATGCATCTTTTTTGTCTTTACAAAAACCATGCACAGCCGACAGCTAAATCAAGCAACTTTTTGCTTGTGAGTCGAGTCACATTTTTTGTTGTCTTTTTTAGAATACTTTATACTGAAAGAAAGAGGAGAAAGTGAGTGATAAAAATGACAAAAATCAATGCAGGTGTCGCCATGGTAAAAGTCTTTGAAGCATGGGGGATCGACCATCTTTACGGCATTCCCGGCGGTTCATTTAATTCCACGATGGATGCCTTATACCAAGAACGGGAATCTGTCCGCTATATCCAAGTTCGCCATGAAGAAGCAGGTGCGCTCGCTGCCGCTGCAGATGCTAAACTAACGGGTAAAGTAGGTGTGGTTTTTGGTTCCGCTGGTCCCGGAGCCACCCATTTGATCAATGGCTTGTATGATGCTCAAATGGATAATGTGCCCGTCGTAGCTTTGCTCGGCCAGGTGGCATCAAGCGCAATGAATTACAATGATTTCCAAGAAATGAATGAAAATCCGATGTTTGCGGATGTCAGCATTTACAATCGAACCGTTATGTCACCTGAAAGCCTACCACACGTAGTGGATGAAGCCATTAAGGCTGCCTATAAATTCCGGGGCGTCGCTGTTGTAACGATTCCCGTTGATTTTGGCTTCAAAGAGATTGAAGCCCAAGAGATCGCCACAGCCAAAAACCATAAAACTGGAGTGATCCTTCCTAATGAAGCAGATTTAAAAGCTGCCCTTCCCTATTTTGAACAAGCGAAAAAGCCCGTTCTTTATATTGGTCAAGGGGTATTCGGCGGTTTTTCAGCAATCAAAGCCTTTTCCGAGTTCTTTTCGATGCCAGTTGCGGCTTCTGTTTTGGCGAAAGGAATCGTTCCTGATACGTATAAAAATTTTCTTGGCTTTGCCGGCAGGGTTGCCACAAAACCTGCGAATGAAGCACTAGCTGAAGCGGATCTAATTGTCTTCGTGGGAAGTGATTTTCCATTTGGTCGTCGTTTCTTCAATCCGCAAGCCAACTTTGTTCAAGTCGATATTGACTCCTCGAAATTTGGTCGTCGCCACAACACAGATGTCTCGGTGTTAGGCGATGGGATCACTGCGTTGAATCAATGGGTGTCACTTGGAACCAAACGACCAGCAGACCAATGGCTGGCAGCAAATCAAGAAAATATTGCTCGTTGGCATGCTTGGCGTCATCATTTTGACACCAAACAACAAGTCCCTCTTCGTCCAGAACCGATTTTCAAAGAAATCAACCGCATTGCTGAACCGAATGCGATTTTCGTCAGTGATGTCGGTAATGTAACGATCAATAGTATCCGTCATTTAGAAATGACAGGCGAGCAACGTTTTACCACTTCAGGCTGGTTTGCCACAATGGGGAACGGTGTTCCAGGAGGAATTGCCGGCCAATTGAGTTTCCCCGATCGCCAAGTCTTTACATTGAGCGGGGATGGCGGTTTCGCCATGCAAATGCAGGATATTTTGACCCAAGTCAAATACCAATTGCCAATCATCAACATCGTTTTCTCCAATGATTCTTTTGGATTTATTGAAGCGGAACAAGAAGATACCGAACAAAAGAAATTTGGGGTCTTTCTGGAAGGCGCAGACTTTGGGAAAGTTGGCAAAGCACTTGGTGCAAAAGGATATACCATTACTCGTTATGAAGATCTTGCCCCTACTTTTGATGCCGTTAAAGCCAGCACAGGTCCGGTAGTTATTGATATCAAGATTGAAAATGCCCGTCCATTGCCTGTGGAGGAATTGAAATTAGATCCAGAAAAATTTTCAGCAGCAGAAATCACGGCCTTTAAAGAAAAATACCAAGTTCAAGACATGCCTACATTAAACGAGCTGCTTAAAGGGAATTAGCATAAAGCTATGTCTCAAGAAACAAAAAAGACCGAACAATCAACCCGACACTTCCAATGTCTTTGCGGAAGTTGTCAGGCATTGTTTGGTCTTTCTTTGTGTTTTAGATCACAAAATCGATTAGTCTGAACTCCTTTACCAATCACTCAAGAAACCGTCTGGAAAAACGTTCGCAATTCTTGTTTTCTTGCAGCTGCAATCTGCGTTTTAGGAATTCCATGTATTGCTCCTTCAATTCCATAGAGCATGTGGAGACAAGCCCCGGGATCCCGTTGACGAATACGCATAAAAATGGTTTCTGCTGTTGCAGACTTCAATTTCTCCACCGAATCGATGCCAATCGCATGCAGATGTTCGGCAAGAACCTTTCCTACATTCGGTATTTTTTGTAATTCTTCCATGATATGCCTCCTCCGGTGTTTCTGTAGTTTTAGGTTTATTTCACAAACTTTGTTTGATTGTTCCCTATCTTTCTTCCTCCATCTGGATCAATTTTGATGAGCAGAAAAAGGAAGCTTCAATTGTAATTTTTTTATGGTATAAACAGATAAGGTAAGCTGAACCACCCCCAGCAAGAAAAACAGCACATGCAAAAATACGATTGCCATTAGCATATATACTTGAATCAAGATCCATGCAATTAAGATCAAACCCATCATTACTTCAGCAAAATAATCCTTTTTCCTATAGAGTAGCCAACCGCTTATCAAATTGCCAAATCCAATAACCACCAGTAAAAATATCCCTGGAATCAAAAAGCTTTGAAAGGGCGAATTCAGCAGCATCTCTTTTGATAAACCAAATGATTCAGCGGTTTCCACTGAATGAGCACTTAGAAATGCCATCACACCGCCGCCACAAGCACCGATGCCAATCAGTAGATTCAGAAACAATAAGACTTTTTTCATTTTATCCCTCCTCTTCATTTTACCGAATTGTCCCCTAAAATGTAACCCCACCGTTTACTTCTTTAACAACATCGCAATTGTTTCGCTTTCCTTCTTATAGCTTTCGCCACAAACATTGCTATAATGTTGATACTCTTTAAATCCAACCGCAGCCAGTTCGGCAGCCAATGATTGCTCTGTAAAACAACTATTCCACAAATTGTAAGTTATCTGCTTCTCTTGAGTGATCACCATTGTTTGATCTAACCAGACAAAGTTGGGATATTTACTGGTCTTATTCAGCGCGAGATAGGGATCCTCGCTCCAAAAGCCATTTCCTTCTGAGTAGTCCCATGATTGCTGCTCTACAGTCTGATCATATTTCGTTGCACTAAAGACATCTAGCAAGAATTTTCCGCCAGGCTTCAACCAGCGATAAATGTTTGCTGCTAGCAGGTGTCGATCATTTGCAGATAATGCACCAAAGTCACAATAAATCATCACGATCAAATCAAAAGTCTCTGACAATTCCAACTCAAGATAGTCTTGATTTAGGTAGGAAATAGGCAACTGTTTTTTTCGTGCAGACTCTTTTGCATAGGCGATTGATCGTTTTGAGAAATCTACCCCTGTTACTTGATAGCCAGATTCAGCAAACAATTCAGAATAGAGCCCTGGTCCACACCCTAGGTCAAGAAGGGTTGGATAATCTGCTGGGGGGACTTCTTGACAGATCCAACTAGCAGATTTTTTGATAAAGGATCGATTTCGACTGGCCCCATCTACCTTCGGATCCAAATGATTTTCTAGCATTTTCTGAGAAATATAGTCATCTGTCCAGAATGGGGTATCGGTTTGTTGATAGATTTTTGGCTGTTTAATAAAATCGTTCATTTTGCTTCGCATCTTTCTGCTCCTTTGATTGATTATTTGTGTAACTGAATAGTTTTCTTTAGTCCTCCTTTTGCGTGATTACTATAAAAGAATAAAAAAAAGCGATGGTTACCCATCGCTTCCGTGAAAAGAGAAGTTAGAGTAAGATAAAATCAATAGCTAGGCAACTTAAATAAACCTACAAAAGCGGTTATTTTTAGCCTGTTCAATTGATTTTATTTACTCTTTTCCAGTCATACCTATAGCACTGATTGTGTACTATCAGCTATGCCGAACTTCATCACCTGTTCATTCAATTATGACTATACTTTACCATGCTGTAGTATATATAGCAAACCCTTTCATATTTTTGGATAAACAGATTGTTGCTTACATCTGTGCTCACAGAAGGTTCTTAAGTCTTTTGGCAAGAGGAAACCTTCAGGCGCTTGCTTTTGAAACATTCTGCCACTGAAAGAATAACAATCAGTTTAAGTGTTTTGAAGAAGCCCATTTGTTTCCGTAACTTAGCAAGAAAAAAATCCGACATTCCGACCTATTCAGCGGCTGTTCTTTTTGGCATACTTTGATGTCACAGGATAGTTAACTGTTCAAATCCTTCGTAATCACTTGATACATTTTCGCGATATCCTCTGCCGCCATCGTTACTTTAGATTTTTCGATCAATACATTCTTCCCTGTCATAATATAAGAAGGCAATAAGCGGATCTTTCCATAGTAGATTTCAGTATGGCGTATTTTATAAGTTGCAACAGAGGGAATCACATTCTTTTTTTGCTGCTTTTTGGCGATTTGATTGAAGGCTTTTTTTGCGACATCCCCCATCAACATAATCACTTCAACATTTGGAAATAACGACAACTCTTTTTCTAACAGCGGTAGATTTTCAGTGATGGTTTGTGTTTCAATAGTTGTGTGTTTTGGCGTTTTGATCGCATTGGTCAAATAAATCCCTAGCGTCAATAAGTCATAGGCAGAATCTACATGGATCCCAGCTTTTTGAAACAACGGCAATGTCGTAGAAAGATAAGCGCCATCTGTTGCCCCATAAAAATCGTCTGTTGGATCTAGGGGAACGACTTCATTGATCAATACTGCTTTAATGGTTTTCGGATCGACTTCAATATCATTCAAAAAAATACTTTCCCCTGCTCCAGCCTTCAATTCCTCTTTTATATTCATTTTCTCCCTCCGTCCCTATTCTCTTTTCCTTCATCATACAAAAGGAAAGCGGCGAAGTCGAGGAGTATTTTATTGTGAGAAAATCAGTCGATCCCCCTCTCTAAAAGAGTCAAAAAAACTGCGTAAGGAAATTTCCCTACGCAGTTATCGTCAATGAGTCATGCTCATTTATTACTTATTGTAAATCTTTGGTCCTTTACGCATGTTCTTGCGATCATTTTTTGGTGTGTCCATTTGTTTCGAACGGCCACCACCTTGTTTCTTTTTGATCAGTTCAAGCATTTTTTCTTTTTGATTCACTATTTCCACCTCGTTTTCCCCATACCCTCTTTTATCTAATAAAACAAAGCACTTTGATAAAAGAATTTAGCATCCTGATTAAATCTACTTGGATTTTGCTCGTTTGTCAATCGTTGATTGCACAATCTACTGAAATTCACAAGGTTTACACGGATTTAATGGCAGATGCGGAGAACCCTTCCTGGGAAACGGATGGTAAGGGGGCTTTTGAATAAAAGTCTCTTTCTCTAAAGATCTGTTAGCTGCTCTTGATCAAGCAGCCACACCCTTCGCTTATTACGGCGGATCCATTGTTTCTCTTCAAAGCGTTTTAATTTTCTTGAAAGAGTTTCGGGTGTCGTTCCTAAAAACAACGCTAGCTCCTTCATTTTCATAGGCAGCACTACTTGATCTGATTCGGCAACTTTTGCTAAATCTAATAGATAAGTAGCTAATCGTTCATCGACTTTTTCCATCATCAGAAAGCGTGCTTGCTGTTCGACTTTTAGCATTTTTTGCGCATTTATTTCTAATAATTTCAAACTTAACTGGGGATAATCCAACAACAGCTGCGTAAAATCTCGCTGTTTGAGAACACAAACTTCGGTCTTCTCCAATGCTTCTCCAAACAATAGTTCATTTCGAACACCAAATAGTTGTTTCTCTCCCTCATAGCCGCCGGGTTCGACGACACGCAGGACTTGTTCTTTGCCATTAGCGGAAAGTTGATAGACTTTTAAACTTCCACGAGCAACGATCACTAACTGATCATCAGTGTCTGGGGTAAATATCAGTTCCCCTTTTTCCTTAATGTGATGTGTGACCAGCGTGTGAATCACTCGTTGATCCGTTTCATCTAAATGATTGAACAATGGCACTAATGAAACACAGATATGATCCTTTGCCATGGAAATCCTCTCCTATTCGCTCCCAGTTTCCCCGTAAAATCGTCTTATCCAAGGAATCAATGGCCTTGCAATCACGCAGGAACTTCTTTTGAAAACTCAAAAACTCGGTCCTGCCGCACTTCTTTTATGGGATGTCTCAAACAACAACAGCTGCGATTGCTCAACAGCCAAGCATGTGAACACGCGACGTTTCTTTTTTAATGTACCACTTTTTTTGAGTATCGTACACCCACCAATGCGCGCTGGTCTTGACATAAATTTCTGGAAGTCTACTTGATACACCCATTCAAGGATTCCTTCTTCATCAATATTTATGAGATAAAATCCCCTTGATAAATCCCGACTGACTTCTTTGAAAGAAGTCGTTAATCCCGTGATCGTCTAACGGCGAAATCTATATACGAAAAAATAATTAACGATTGTAATAGAAAAGGTTCAGTGTTCCTTTCCTATTCACTTCCTTTGGCTTCATTCCTTGGTTTGATTAAGCAATATCAAGCCAACTCTTTTAGTTGAATCCCTTCAACGACATAACCTAGCGTTTCGATCACTTGTTGGATTTCTTGCGGAGTGATGATTTCTGGTTGAAATTCTACTTTTACTTTACTGGCATTGAACAGAACATTGACTTTTGTTACGCCAGACTGGCGACTCAGCCCTTGTTCGATTTTTTGCATACAAGATGGACAAGTTAAGGTTTGTAATTGGATAATTGTTTTCATGACTATTCCTCCTTTATTGATAGCCTTATTTTAATTCTTCTTGTGTCATTAAAAATTGATTTGTATCAAGTTTTGCCTTATTTGATTTCGCTAGCAAGCGCATCGCGTTCAAGACCACAAGCAAAATACTTAACTCATGGAAAAACATCCCGCTGGCCATATAGATGAAGCCAAAGACCAATCCTACTAACAGAAATAAGACAGTTCCCAACGCAATCAGAATGTTTTCTTTCATCTTTTTGACGGTTCTTTTCGTTAACTGATAGGCATAGTTTAATTGCTCGATCCGTGATTGGATCAACACAATATCAGAGGTTTCGACTGCCACATCTGTCCCATTGCCCATCGCAATCCCAATATCAGCAAGTGCAATTGAAGGACTATCATTGATGCCATCTCCCACGAAGGCAACTATTTCCCCTTTTTCCTGTAAATGTCGAATAAAGTCCGCTTTTTCTTCAGGTAAAAGCTCACCGTGAATCTCTGTTAACCTTAACGTGTGGCCAATCAAATTTGCGGTGTGTTGATGGTCTCCTGTCAGCATGATCAGCCGTTTTATGCCGCTTTTTCTCAATGCATGAATCGTTTCTGACGCTCCTGAACGAATCGCATCTTTGATGCCAAATAATTGAGTCAATTGCTGATTACACGCGACTAAAACGATTGAATGGCCCTGTCCTCGTAATTCTTCTTCTTGCCGTTGCACCGCCACTGGTAGCTTGATCCCTTGTTCAATCATGAATTGCTTGTTGCCAATCAACACATCCTGACCATTTGCAACCGCCCGCACCCCACGTCCCTTATGGATTTTCGTCTGCTCCACATGGACTGCTTCCCAACTTACCCCGACAGTTCGTGCATACTGAAGAATCGCTTGACCTAATGGATGATCGGATTCTGCTTCTACAGCTGCCACTAAGGCTAAATCGTCTTTGTCGGTAAAACTCTTTGCGGCAGTCACACTTGGCTTACCTTCAGTCAATGTCCCTGTTTTATCAAAAACAATCGTATCGACACGGCTGAAAGCAGCCATGACTTCGCTACCTTTAATCAATACCCCGTTCTTGGCACCATTCCCGATCCCTGCAACATTGGCGACCGGAACACCGATAATAAGTGCTCCGGGGCATCCTAGTACCAGTAGTGTGATCGCTAGACGAATCTCTTTAGTAATCAAGCCGATAAGAACAGCCAGCACCAAGATCAGCGGTGTATAATAAGTGGCAAAACGGTCAATCAAACGTTCAGCAGCTGATTTGCTATCTTGTGCCTCTTCAACGAGTTCAATGATTTTACCGAATGTCGTCTCTTCACCAACTTTTTGAGCTTGGATTTTTAATGTGCCATTTTCGAGAATCGTTCCTGCAAAAACCATTGCTCCTACTGTTTTTCTCACAAGATCAGCTTCTCCTGTCACTGCTGCTTCTTTTAAGTAGCCCGATCCTTCAACAATCATGCCATCCACTGGCACTTGGGCACCTGCTTTTACCAGCAAGCGATCCCCCACTTTGACTTCTTCAATTGCTACTTCTGCCATCTTTTCCACCGCGCCTTCATTCGCTGAGGGAATGTATTTCCAGGCTTTTGCTGGCGACATATTGATGAGAGATTGAATCGCTGATCGCGTATGGGCTAACGTTTTTTGTTCAAGAACATGACCAAACAAAAAAAGAAAGGTCACGATAGCTGATTCGTTGTATTCCCCAATAAAAAGGGCCCCCAGCACCGCCACAGTTACTAATAAGTCAATGCTAATGACTTTCACTTTTGCCGCTTGATAAGCTTGGATAGCAATGGGAAGACCACCAATAACAGAAGCAATAAACAAGCAACTCTCATAGAGTACCTGCTGCTGCAATAAATATTTCCCACCAAATGCAGTGACGATCAGACAACCGCTGATCATTGTTAATAGCACTTGATTTGCTTGTATCTTTTTTTGGATCTTCAATGTCTCCACTCCTTTTTTGTTTGTAGGGATGATTCATCGCTAGTTTAACGAAAAGGAGCGAAAAACAAATTGATTTGTATCAAGAAAAAAAAGAGCTGCAACATAAGTAGCAACTCGAGAATTCTGAATGGCACGATGCATCGTGCAAGCCAGAGGGACCTGCTGGAACCTAGTCCTTATTGGGAGTCCTCGGTTGAAAACATATGTCACACCTCTTAAAGGGTGAGTTAGAATGCTTGTAAATTAAAAGTGATGGTATCATCTTTTTTCAAAAGCAGATCTTGGGCAGCTTTATCACTCATTTCGTCATTGACTGTATAGACCCAAAATACATTGTTCTTTTGATCTTGACTCATTCCATCGATCGAAGTGATGAAGCCATCTTTTTCTTCTATCGTAAAGTTTTCTTTCATTACTTTCAATAGTGATTCATTTTCTTGAAACGTGACTTCTTTTGAGGTGACTTCCTCCCCCTGATTCGTGAGGACAATCGTAGCTGTTAATTGTTTCTGATCAACAGAACCTTCGGTGCTTTCTACACTTTGAACATTCTGGTTATTTTCTGAAGAGGGACTCGTGTTTCTTTGACAGCCACTAGTGACCAACAATCCACCTAACATCACGAATACGACGAACAATTTTTTCATTTATTTATTCCTTCCCGACATACGTCATTAAAATCTGCCCTGTTATCCAGCGAAAAAACATCCTAAATACCTACTGAAACATCGGTATAAACCTTATCACTTCAATTACCAACGAGCTATTTTTACAGACCACATTTCAGTTGAATTTTACAATTGGTACACGTACTACAACCGCCGATTTCTTCTATTGTTCCTTCATGACAGATGGGACAACGATCACCTGAAGTCACTGGTTCACTCATTTGGCTGGTAAATTGATCTTCTGCTGGTTCTACTTGCGTGTTCATTTCATTGTCGACTGCTTCCAAAGTCAACACTTGGGAGTCACGGCTACCATCCACGTATACAGTACCGCCTTTGGCTCCACCTTCGTAAAGATCCCTATAGACTTTGGCCACTTGACTTACAGAATATCCTTTCGGCGCATTGACAGTTTTTGAAATCGAACTATCTACCCAGCGTTGAATCGCACATTGAACACCAACATGTTCTTCGGGGGTCAATTCCATTGCTGAAATGAAGAATTCCGGCAGCTGATCTTTGTCTTGTTGCGGATGGTTTGCAAGATATTCTTCAACGATTGCTGCATTGATCTCAATAAATTTGCCTAATCTGCCACTTCTAAAGTAGGAGAAGGAGTAGTAAGGCTCTAATCCGGTTGACACACCGGTCATTGTTCCCGTTGACCCTGTTGGTGCGACCGTCAAAAGATGAGAGTTGCGAATCCCAAATTGCAATACTCCTTCACGAACATGGGCTGGCATTTTTTTCATGTATCCTGTGTCAATAAACTTCTCTCGTAATGCTTGGGTCTCTTGATCGTCTTTCCCAATCAAAAATGGAAAACTGCCCTTTTCTTTTGCTAAATCAATGGAGGTTTCATAGGCGGTGACAGCAATCGTCTCAAAAATCTGGTCGACTAATTGATTGCCTTCTGCTGAACCATAAGTTTTTTCACAATAGATCAATAGATCGGCTAAGCCCATGATACCAAGTCCAACACGTCTTTCACCTTTCGCTTGGCGCTCATTTTTATCAAAAAAGTAAGGAGTCGCATCAATCACATTGTCTTGGAAACGAACCGCAGTTTTAACCGTTTCTTTTAATTTAGCAAAATCAACTGTTCCGGTTTGATGATCGGCCATGTTTGCCAAATTGATTGCTGCTAGATTACATACAGCATAAGGCGTTAAAGGCTGTTCGCCGCAAGGATTCGTCGCAACCACTTTTTGCCCATAGGCTGTAGCATTGGTCATTTTATTGGCATTATCAATAAAGAAGATGCCGGGTTCAGCAGAGTACGTGGCACAAAAGGTGATCAAATCCCACAATTCACGAGCCTTGATCCTTTGATAGGTTTTTACTTTATGACCGGCAGCTTCCCACTCCCGCACATCTCCGACTTCTGCCCACTTCACATCGTATTCCGCCATTTCTTTTTCTGAATAATTGTCGATATCTGGGAAACGCAGCGCATACCAATCGTCTTTCTTTACTGCAGCCATGAATTCTTCTGTTAAACAAACAGAAATATTCGCTCCAGTCAAGAAATCGCTATTTTTAACCGTGTAAGTCCCACCAAGCCGTAGTTTTTCCTTTGCCGTCTTGATCATTTCATTTTGCTCGGTATCTGATGATTCTGGAAGCTGAGCAATTTGGGTATACATTTGTTCTTCCATTTTTGACAAAGGATCAAATTGAAGTTTTTCATTGATTAACTGTTTGATGGTCTCATTTTTCAATGTTTTGTTTAACTGCAGCAATACCGCAGGATTCTGAATTTTAGAAATAATAAAAGCAAAAATGTCTGGATGCCAGTCAGCCATCATGATCATCTGCGCCCCCCGACGACTTCCCCCTTGCTCAACTAGATTCGTCAAGTTGGCTAAGTCATTCAACCAGGAGACAGCACCAGAGGATCGGCCGCTGACACCATGGACCACACTAGCTTTTGGCCGTAAGGTTGAACCATTGGTTCCCACCCCTCCGCCACGACTCATAATCTCCATCACTTCTTGTCGGTGCATAGCAAGTCCTTTACGAGAGTCATGGATGAAAGGCATCACAAAGCAATTGAAATAGGTCACTTGAGAATTTGTGCCAGCGCCATAAAGCACCCGACCTGCTGGAATCAAATTTTGTTCGGCAATCTGCTGATAAAACTGCTCAAGAAACAACTCCTGCTCTAACTCTTTATCGGAAATCCCTCTGGCCACTCGGCGAGCGATTTGTTCGAAATAAAGTTCCAGTGGTTTTTCAATCTCATTTTTCCGTCGTTGAACAAGACCACTAGCTTGTTCAGCAGTATTTTCTAAAGCTGAGCGATACTCTTCTTCGACCTCTATAGAGACGATCTCATCGTCAATCGCCTTTACCCATCCAATGCCTCGAGCAGGGTATTGCGGATCTTCTTTTGTGGTTAAAATAACCAAATCACCCTTATCTAACGTTTGGTGGTTTTGGTCCTTGAAAGAATAGCGATCGAGCATGATCAAGCGAGAGATCCCTTCAAATGTGTTCGTCATCTCAGTAGTGATTGCTGAGACTTCTGGGAACAAATGAATGTCCTCATTTAGCTTTCTTATCGTTTGTTTATTGTATTTCATTCTTTATGCCACCTTCCCAGACTCAACATATTGTGTCCGGAATTCATTATCACACTACATCATGTGTTTTTCAATCTTGAATTTTATTTTTTTCCTGTATAATGAGAATGATTATCAGTTAGAAAGACGGCGATTTCGATGTTCCAACCCCATCCTCCTGTTTTTTCCGTACAAAAAATTTCTTTATTAGCACTTATTACTGCGTCTTGTATCGTTGGACGCTTATTTTTTGTCTGGATCCCCAACGTTCAGCCCATGAGTGCTATTTTATTTTTATTAGCCCTGGCAGGCAGTCTGTCCGATGCATTGATCGTTGCTTTATTGAGTTTGCTTGGGACAAATATCTATCTAGGAATGGGACCTTGGACCATCAGCCAATTTGTAGCACTGACTGCTACGATCACTTTTTTTCATCTGTTAGGAAAAATCCCTCTCATGAAAAAAAGCCGTTTAATCCAAGCACTTCTAGCGTTTATTTGTGGTATTCTCTATGGTCTGATCGTTTCGATGATGGAAGTTTGGCTTTATCAGTTTCCTTCTTTTACAGCCTATTATCTTCAAGGCTTCGTATTTGATTTGTTCCATGCTAGCGGAAACTTCCTGTTTTATTTGATGCTATTCCCCGTATTTGAGCGAATAATGCCCGCATTAAATAAATGGCAAAAATAGAAAAGCGGAAAATTTGCTCGAACCATCCTCAAATTAGGAGAACTTACCAACTCTTTTGTCAAAGAAACTTGAAACGGATTCGTCAAAAAAATCTTTTTACCAAGTTAGCCTAGGCTTCTTAACAAGGTAAAAAGATTTTTATTGTTTGAAGAGAATTTTCTGATTCACTGTTCCTATTTTATCCTATTTTTCTGTTGCAAATAGTCAAGGCGCTGCAACTGATAACATGCGTCTTCTTCCGTTTTGACTAACGAAAAATTCAGTTTTTCTAAAAGTTTTATTGATGCTAAATTTTCAGACGAAACCCCTGCTTTTACTGACTGAACACCTTGATCAAACAGCCACTGAACCGTCGCTTGAACCACTTCTGAGCCGTATCCTTTTTGAGACTCTTGAGGATGAATCGTGTAACCGATCCAGAAAAAATCTGCTTCTTTTTTTAAATAGATGTCACCGATCAGCCGGTCATCTAAAGTGTGCACAACTGCTATATTCTTGCCTTCAGAAAAACTTTTGGGATGCAGCAGTTCCTTGATATACGCAGCTTTTTCCAGGTTTTTGAACCCTTGGTACTTCATCCACTCTAAATCATTTCTATAGGTCATAACTGTTGCAATATCTTCGATCCTAAAATCACGGATCAAACAACGTGGCGTGGAAAAATACATGAGAAACCTCCTAATTACATCCTGCCTCGTATCTCAAGTAGAGAGTCAACTGATGTTTTGCTTATTGAAAATAGACTCGCTAGTTCCTTGTTCTTGGGTGAGCAAAAGTTTTTTCGTAAGAAAGAACCTTGACTTTCTTTTGATTCATTTGAGCAATGGTTTCTTTAGTGGGCCGAAAACCTAACGATCGCCAAAATTTATCCGCTGGTTGATTATTCACTAAAACGGCCAACGCTAATTTCGTCATCCCTTCAGAAAGAAGAATTTCTTCTAATTCATGAAGGATTGCTTTCCCGTGTCCTTGCCTCTTTTCATTGATCAACAATAATCCAATATAAGCGGTTTGCTCTTCTGGATAATCAATTAAGTAGTCAAGGATCGCCACCGGTTTTGTATCCTTTCTAACTAAAAGAAACCGTTTATTTTCTTTCTTTACTGATTCAGGCTTATCTACCATATCTTGTTTCAATAACTGCAGGGAAGCCACATCATCCGTTAAAGAAAAATACGGCTGATTATTTAAATAGACGGAAACAGCTTCCTGTTCATTTGCGTCAGTCACGCTCTCGAAAGTAAACATTGGTTTGCTCCTTACTTTTTCTTCTGTGGATCATTCAACTGATCTTCGCTTGTCATTTCTCCGTTGCATTCTTCTGTCATCACTGGCAGTTCCATTTCTAAACACGCCCCATGGAATTTTTAGGCATTTATTTCCCTTTGCTTAGTGTTGCAGTCAAATCTGAGATATATTTTTCCTGTTGCTTTTTTAAATAGCCTTTAGCAAATGGTTTCAGATAGAATTTTTTTACTGTTACTTCTTCCGTAAAGATAATTTCTGTCTGAGAGCCTGCTTTGGTGAATTCTCCTTGCCAATGCCCGCGAATATTGCTGTTTTCCATCACAAATGCATACAATTTGAAGGGCTTTTTATCGCTGATCGTAAATTTGGTCGGATACCCGCCTGTTGTATATTCGATAAACTGCCCTTCATTGATCACCTCAATTTTACTTAGATCACTTCGCCAAGAATAGTTCTGAAGATCTGTGACGATCTGCCAAACCTTTTGGATTTCTTCATCGAAACTGGCACAAATCGTTGTTTTTACCATAGAGTCCCTCCTTTTGCATTACGTTGTGTTTTACTTTCCATGACATCTGTTCTAGGAATACTCATTCCTTCAATGTTCTTTTAAGAATAATTTCAAGTAATGCAGTCGCCACTCCTTTTCGTCCCTTCAATAAGTAAGGGCCTCAACCTCTTTCCGCCAGGATAAATGGCTTCACATACGTTTCAACAAACTCGACTCGATCACGAACAGTGGGTTTAAAATAAGCGGTTACAGCAATAACCAGTTTGTTTTTCGGATCAACGTAAAGAATATTTCCACTATTGCCAATGGCTGCATAAACAGTATTTTCTACATCTAAGATCCACCATAAATAACCATAACCCATATCTTGAAATTGGTTTAGCGATGGCTGCACTGGCGTACTCATTTCTGCAATCCATTCAGCCGAGACAATTTGTCTTCCATTGTGTCGGCCTTGGTTCAAGCAGAGTTCACCAATTTTTGCCATATCACTGGCTGATAAACACAAGCCATAACCAGCGGTACCAACACCCAAAGGATCACAAAACCAAATCGGTTTCTTAGGCTCTTTCCCAATAGTGAACTGCTTGTGTTCTGCTGCCGTTTCGACATGATAATTGTGATGTCGACTAACGCCGATGGGTTCAAATAAATAGCTGTTTACAAAATCAACCGTGGTCATTTTTGTTGCTTGGCATAATAAACCAGTCAAAATATGCAGACAAACTGTTCGATAATCAAATTGATTCGTTAATCCTTTTCTTCCACCTAAAAAGTCTAAAGAAGCTTTCGTCCAATCTTCGCTGGTACAGACTTTTGTCCAAGGATCTCCTTTTCCTTTATAAGGTGCCTGCATGGTGAGTAAGTGTTTGATGGTCACGTCATAGATCGTTTTTTCTCCTCGTTTCACAACATAATCGGGAAAATAATCAATGACTTTATCTTCAATACTATGGATTTTCCCCTGATCGATAGCGATTCCTATCAGCAGCGATACTACGCTTTTTGTCGCCGACATCACGTGGCAAGCATCGTTTCTCTGATAATGATTCCATTCATCTGAATAGACTTCTTCGTGGTTCTTGTAAGCAACAATTTGACAAATATTTGGCTGGGTACTCGTAATCAACTCATGCAATTCTTCTTTCATCATCATTCTCCTTTCAAGAATAAGCATAAGTCCATTAAAAATAGATTACAAGGCTCCTTCTTCGGAGAATTAAAATTTTCAGAATATTTTTGCATTCAATTGATTTCTTCCGCGCTTTGGAAAAAGTGACACCCAAAGTTAATTTATGATCAACAGAACCCAGTAATTAGAGAACACTACCTAAAACCTTGCACAACGAGTTGAAAAACGGAAATCCCAATGATCAACAGCACTTTCTCCGATCACATGTCAACAATTTTTCTTACAGTATTGGCTGTTCGGATGGTCAGTTGATCTTTCACTTTCGGCTTTGCGGTCTTTGCCCACCAATTTGTTTTTTGATGATCTTTGCGAATAAAGGACCAAAAGACAATGTCTTTATAAGGATACACTCTTTCAAAGTCTGCTTTTGGTTCACCAATCTCAGTTAGTAAGCGCTCATAAGATAATGGCTTGATCATAAATATGACGTTGTCATAAATTTCTTTGTTCTCATCTCCCCACCATTCAGGAGCATTTGCTAATAATTCTTTTAGTTCGGCTTGTAAAACCACATGAATGGGGATGTCTAACTCAAAGCGGCGGTTGATCCTTGTCCTGATTTTATTGGCTAAAACCTGTGGATCCTCTCTATTACTGGAAAAGATAACATTGCCACTGTTTAAATAAGTGACGACATCTGTAAATCCATCTTTCTTTAATTCTTCTTTTAATTCAGACATACTCAACTTATTTTTCCCACCGACATTGATTCCCCTTAATAAAGCAACATATCGATCCATTCTTCTGACTCCTTTACCCTATTCACTTTCGTTTCTGCACCAAGAACACTTTTAGTAAAAAGGGTTCTTTTCGTCTCTAGTTCACTTCAACACGCTATTTACTTCTAGTCAAAAAGCATAGGATTTGTGACTGCCTTGCTTCTCAACATTCATTCTGAAAGATCCTTGAAATAAAGTCCGGTTCCGTCATCCAATTTAAAGCCATTTTTTTCCAACACAGCGATTGAAACTTGATTTTCTGGCACTGGATCTGCGATGATTCGACCAGCCTGTTCATGGCTCAAGATATGGTTGACGAGTGATTTGATCAACCTATTTCCTAACCCTTTTTTGAGATACGTTTCTTCCCCAATGAAATAATCGATGCCAAATGTTCCAGCCGGCTCATGTTCCCATGGGTATCCTTTAATGGTCTTTTCACACGCGTAATACTGGCAGAAACCGATGGGCTGGTTTCCATAAACGACGATAAAATGACGGATATAATCAAATTCTCCTGTTTCATTTCTGATTTCCGTCAACCAATCTTCTGTCGAACCAAGCCATTTCTTGATATATTCTTTTCTTAACCAGCGATCGACTAGTTCGATCTCATTGGTCAATGGACGAAGTGTCAAACAAGTTACTGACATTTTCTTACCTCCTGTTCTGGTGAATCAACAAAAATGCTATCCTAAGTTGGCCAATATTTCTTGATAGCGTTTCGTTGCTAAATGACTGGCCTGTCCCTTTTTACAAAAGTTCAACTTTCCTAACTTCGGTACAACACGTTCTACGATGACTTTACCATCAACTAGCTTTGCTTCAAATTGGTGTAACGCTTCCAAAAAGCGCTCATCTTGTCTCGCATAAGGGTAAAAAGACAGGACATACAGATAATAAAAGAGATTGTATCCCCTAAAAGGGTATTCCGTCTGCATAAACAACGTGCCAATGCCATAATGACAAGGACTGATTGGCTTCTTCAGTCTCCAATGCGTCAACAGAAACTCAATTGCAGGATTGATGACCGCTTGATTCTTTGCGAATGGACTAAAGCGAAGAGCATCTAATACCGTTAAAGTCGTCATCGGTGTAGAATAGTCCGTTTCAGGTCCACGACCAAAGCTATACTTGTTGCACTTCCAACCTCCATCTTCTTGCTGCGTGGAAATCAAATAGTCGAAGGTCTGAAGAAGCCGTTGATCTTCTGCATAACCAAGAACACAAAGGTTCCTTAGAGCTAACGCCGTATGGCAAGGATACAACCCACCAGATGGAGAAGTTTTGAATCGGCCATCTTCTCTCCAAGTGCTAAAAATCAACTCCGCTGTTTCTGTTAGGATCGCATCCTCGGGAGACACTCCCAGCTCAAGTAAATACATTGGACTTTCTAACGTGGTAAAAGGAGCCCCTTTCAATAATTTTCGGTCCTCAGTTGTCCAGTAATCGGCGCCATTGTCGTATCGATGCGCAATAATCTCTTCTATGTCTTCCAAATAAAATGTATCCATAGCCTTCTCCTTTTCCAAAACTAGGCAACAAGCAAACATAAACTGATTTCCAGTAAAAAGCTTAGTAACACGTCTCTAGGAACTCACCTTGTTTCTCTGGTCAATCCTGCCCGAAGAAAACCCGATAAGTATTCGTTTTGCAGGATTTTCGTCATTTTTTCATCCGAATGTCTTGAACGATGAGTGAAAATCGATCGTATTGATTTTCCTCAAGTTTACTATTTCTTTGATTGAATGTAAAACGGAGAATGAATCATTCATCTACTCCAGAAATTTCCAAATTTGATTAAATTGGTTTGCCTCTGAAAACAAAAAGACGGCTCTTTGCTAGAGACGTCCTTAGTAATCCATTTTTTCCACAAGCAAGATGAATTATCTGTTTCATTAAGTGTATGACTTTAACGGTTTAACTTTCCTTCGCAATTAGTTCTCTTACATAAGATACCAATGGTTCAATAGCCGTTCTATCACTAAAATCGACCGTCTGTCCATAGGTTTCAATCAATGCTTTATTTTCTGGAGTCAGTTCAGAATCTGGTACCTTTTTTAACGAGTTTATTATCATTTTTAACAGCAGCTTATTTCCCATGTTTAACTGTGTATAATCAATTCCCCCTCGAAAATGAAAAATACCTTCGGGAATGCTTTTTAATTTTTGAAGACTTTTATCTAAATCAGCATAATCCGTACCGACGGGATCACTCAGACCAACTGTAAATACGACCAGATGATCAAAAGCGTTTCGTTTCAGTAAATCGACACCAGTGATTTTCCCAGCATAGATGCGACTGCCAAAAATGACAAATGAATACTTACGCCATTCTACGTCTTTGGCTGTTTTTCCATCAATAAGTGCTGCATTCAACTCTTCTGCAATCCATTTGGCATATTTTTCTGTCATCCCATGTTTGGAAAAGTACACAACAGCTAGTTTATCCTTCATTATGATCCATCTCCTTGATTATGCGTTCCAGATTATCAATCATCTTTAATGTGACTTGAGAAGCAATTGCCAATTCATTGTCTGTTATTCCTGTAAAAAGTTTATCTCGAAAATCTTGACTGTCTTTTTCACTTTGTTTTGCCAATTGTTGTCCTTTTTTTGTTATGAAAACTTCTTTGACTCGCTTATCCTGAGCACTTTGACTAATCGCAACAAGTTCATCCTTTTCCATTGTGTCGAGCATTTTGGCAATGTTTTGTCTTGATGTATCCATTGCATTCGCTAAATCATTGACGCTAGGTACACTCACTTTGGAAAGTTCTCTAAGATTCATTAGTAAAAACCATTGTTTCGTGGTTAATCCTGTTACAGATTTATCTCCTGCAAATTGGAGTTTGTTCGCTAGAATAAATGTTCCGCCAAATAATAGATGTTTAGGATTTTCTGGGGCCTTCATCAGTATGTTCCTTCCATAATAGGTAATAGGTTACCTATATTATACGCAACCTATTGCTTATTATCAAGGTTAAGTTGTAGCGTTTAGAAATTTCGTCATTATATTAATTAGATAACAAATTATTATTTAGATTTCTTTTTAATTTATGTTATAGTTTTTACTAAGGAGGTAGATAATGAAAAATTTAATAAAAAGCAACAGAAAGT
>NZ_JALAHI010000105.1 GCF_022711995.1 Enterococcus sp. | reverse complement strand
TGCTCGAAATAAATATGTTTCATTTCACAAACTTTAAATATATTTTAAACGGTTGGTAAAGAATAACAACAATATTGATGAATAATTTGGCAAGAACCAGTAAAAACTGTCATTTTTTTAACGGTTTGCGAAAATCTTGATAGTTTTTAATTTCACAATGTAGCTATAATGAAACCATAAACAAAAGGAGGAATTTTTTCCATGACAAAAACAGTGATTATTGGTGCGAACCATGCAGGAATTGCCGCTGCAAATACCTTGTTAGACAATTACCAAGATCAAGAAGTAGTAATGATCGACCGGAATACAAACCTTAGTTACCTTGGTTGTGGGACGGCATTGTGGGTTGGACGTCAAATCGATTCTTACGAAGGCTTATTTTATACAAAACGGGAAGATTTCGAGGCAAAGGGAGCAACAATCTATATGGAAACAACGGTTGACCATATCGATTTTGAAAATAAAACGGTTCATGCAGTCACAAAAGAGGGTGAAGAGGTAGTAGAAACTTACGATAAGCTGATTTTGGCAACAGGTTCTGTACCAATATCACCAAACGTACCTGGACGGGATTTAGCCAACATCCATTTCTTGAAACGATTCCAAGATGGGCAATCCGTCGATCATGAATTAGCTGCAGAAGGCGTGAAAAATGTTGCAGTCATCGGTGCTGGTTACATCGGTGTTGAAATTGCAGAAGCAGCAAAACGTCGTGGCAAAAATGTTCTCCTGTTCGACGCTGCCAATCGCTCATTGCCAAATTACTATGACAAATGGTTCACGGATGACATGGATCAAAATTTAGCAGAGAATGGGATCGAGTTGCATTTTGGCGAATTAGCTCGAGAATACAAAGGAACCGACAAAGTAGAAGCAGTGGTAACGGACAACGGGGAGTACCCAGTTGATCTTGTAATCAATGCGATCGGCTTTTTACCAAATAATACATTAGGAAAAGACCATTTAGAATTATTTACGAACGGTGCGTACCTTGTAGACCGTCACCAACAAACAAGTGATCCAGATGTTTTCGCTGTGGGAGACTGTGCAACAGTTTACTCGAATGCATTGCAGCAAACCACCTATATCGCTTTAGCAACCAATGCTGTTCGCTCAGGGATCGTAGCAGGCCATAACATTGGCGGTACATCATTGGAATCAACTGGGGTCCAAGGATCAAATGGTATCTCCATCTTTGGCTACAACATGGTTTCCACTGGACTTTCGGTGGAAGCAGCGGAACGCAACGGCGTGAAAGTGAGCTATTCAGATTATGAAGATACACAGAAGCCTGGCTTCATGAAAGAAAACGATACTGTAAAAATCCGGATCGTTTACGAAACAGAATCACGTCGCGTGGTTGGTGCCCAAATGGCTTCACGTACTTCAGAAATCGCAATGGGCATCCATATGTTCTCATTGGCGATTGAAGAAGGTGTAACCATCGATAAGATGAAACTCCTAGATATCTTCTTCTTGCCGCACTTCAATCAACCATACAACTACATCACGATGGCTGCATTGAAAGCTGAATAAAAGTAGCTGAAAAAGCTGTGACAGTCTTGTCACAGCTTTTTTTGGGACAAACAGTGTATGAGACACAGCTTCTTCGGAAAACAGTCGAGATTTCCTGTAGATCCCCAGTTCTACTACAACCTTTTTTTGAAACAATCATGAAAATCATTGACAATCTGCCAAAAAACTTGTATACTATAAGAGTTGAGAAATTAAAGTAGAAGCACCCGCTTCTCGCCTAAGTGACTGTATCGCTGGGCAGAATAGGATTCCTACATTTTTGTATGGGGTACGTGCGGGTTCGTGAAGAACTCGTTTTTTTATTGTCTGATTTCGAATCGACAAGCTTTTCTTTCTCTCAAAAAACTCGGAGGTGAATGACCATAGCAAAGGATATGATGGTAAACGACGGCATTCGTGCACGTGAATTGCGTTTGATTGATCAAAACGGCGAACAACTTGGTGTAAAGAGTAAAGCTGAAGCATTGCAAATTGCAGAACGAGCAAACCTTGATGTGGTATTGGTGGCACCAAATGCAAAACCACCAGTAGCAAGAATTATGGATTACGGAAAATATCGTTTTGAGCAACAGAAGAAAGACCGTGAAGCTCGTAAAAAACAAAAAGTAATCAACATTAAAGAGGTTCGTTTAAGTCCAACGATTGACGTCAATGATTTCAACACAAAGTTGCGTAATGCACGTAAATTCCTTGAAAAAGGGGACAAAGTAAAAGCTTCGATCCGTTTCAAAGGCCGTGCCATTACCCATAAAGAGATTGGTCAGAAAGTGTTGGATCGTTTGGCTGAAGAAACAGCTGATTTAGCATCCGTTGAACAAAAACCCAAAATGGATGGACGCAGCATGTTCTTAGTATTATCGCCAAAAAATGATAAATAATGACTCACTGAGTTTCAGTTTAAAGTCAGATAACGAAAGATTTTGAGGAGGAAATTAGTTATGCCAAAACAAAAAACACACCGCGGATTAGCAAAACGCGTAAAACGTACTGGCGGCGGCGGATTGAAACGCTTCCGTGCATTTACTAGCCACCGTTTCCACGGTAAAACAAAAAAACAACGTCGTCAATTGCGTAAAGCTTCTATGGTTTCAGCTGGCGATTACAAACGTATCCGTCAACAATTAGCACGCATGAAATAATTGCGTCCCAAGGCTTTACAAATTCAAACAACTATCGATTTTCATATTAGGAGGAATTATACATGGCACGTGTTAAAGGTGGAACAGTAACTCGTAAACGTCGTAAAAAAGTGCTAAAATTAGCAAAAGGTTACTACGGTTCTAAACACACTTTATTTAAAACAGCAAAAGAACAAGTAATGAATTCATACAACTACGCATACCGCGATCGTCGTCAAAAGAAACGCGACTTCCGCAAATTGTGGATCGCTCGTATCAACGCAGCGGCTCGTATGAATGGCTTAAGCTACTCAAAATTGATGCACGGTTTGAAATTAGCTGAAATCGACATCAACCGCAAAATGTTAGCTGACTTGGCTGTAAACGATGCAACAGCATTTACTGCATTGGCTGACCAAGCAAAAGACGCTTTAAACAAATAATCTAACGTTGTTCTACAACGCTCGAACCCGCTAAGTGAGCGGGTTTTTTTGGTTTATTCAACATTTTCGCAACAATAGTAAAAAAATTAGTAGATTTGTTTTTTTATAATTGAGTCCATCCGTGTTATAAAGCATCTGCCTACTACAGAAATCGATTCTTTGGGAAGTACCGAAAGGGGAGTGCTGGCCTAATCTTATGCCTACTTGACACGCTATTAATCCCAAGTATAATACCTTTAGTAGGTGAGAGAGGTGAATCGGTATGCAACGTATCGAAAAAATAGAAATGATTCTCGCGGAACAAACAAAGAAACAATTAACAACAGGAGAGTTAACAGGAGTCACTGCCAAAGAGATCAGTGATTTGTTAGCGCTTGCGCGAAATGCTGTAAGTGAAGATTTAAATAAATTATTGAACATGAAAAAAGCAATTCGGATAAAAAGTCGTCCCGTATTGTTTTTTAGTAAAATAGAACTAGAAAATGAAAAAAGTTACTTTTTCAAAGAACAACTAACATTTAAAACTTTGGCTGAATTTGAGCAAGTGATGGAAGAACAACATTTGGCTGATTCAGTGATGGAAGAAGATTTCTCAGAGATCATCGGATATAAAGGTAGTTTAAAAGATCAAATCGAAAAGCTAAAAGCAGCGGTACTGTATCCGCCCTATGGATTGAATATCTTACTTGGCGGGGAATCGGGTGTCGGAAAGACATTGCTGGCTGAATCGCTGCACAAGTATTATGAAAAATTTACGAATCGAAAAACGCCGTTTGTTTATTTTAATTGCTCAGAGTATTACAATAACCCAGAATTGTTGACTTCTCATCTTTTTGGCTATCAAAAAGGGAGCTTTACGGGGGCAATCGAGGATAAGGCGGGCCTAATTGAACATGCCGACCAAGGCTTTTTATTTCTAGACGAAGTTCATCGTCTATCCAATGAAGGACAGGAAAAGCTGTTTACTTTATTAGATAAAGGTTACTTTTCTAGAATGGGTGAGGCAAATACGAAAAGAACGGTGAACGTTCGCTTTATTTTTGCGACTACCGAAGATTTTTCGCAAACGTTTTTGAAAACTTTTCTTCGTCGTATACCAGTAGCGTTAATATTACCAACAATCAAGGAACGTCCTATTCAAGAAAAAATTGAGCTAGTTGTTAATTTCTTTCAAAATGAAAGTCATAAAATAAAAAAAGATATTACGATTAACTATCAGGTCATTGAACAATTGGTATTTAAAAAATACCAAGGAAATATTGGTGAAATGAAATCAGAAATTCAATTTATTTGCGCGCAGGGTTATTTGAAACAGCTCGAGAAACAAGCAAGTGAATTAGTGATCGATTCATCCCTCCTATTGAATGAAGAACCTTTTGAAAAAGACGCCAAGGACCAGATTGCCTTAAAAGAATTACTAGCTGGTGAGAGTCTCAAAATTAAAGCCAATAACCGCTCCTCTGTTAGTCGCTATTTTACTGCAAGAGACAAAATCAATGATGCTTTTTATGATTTCCTGCTTAAAGAGTTTTCCAATTTAAAGAATAGCAATATTCCGCAAAAAGAAGTAACTGCGATTTTACAGAAAAAAATCGATCAACTATTTGATATGCGTTTGTTTGAACCAATGAACAAGGCGCAACCACTGAGGAAAATCGACGAAAGCTTTGAGAAAAAGATTGCTGAAGTAACGACATTTATTCAGGAGTTAACCGGTCTCACGCTCCCTAAAAATTTAATTGATGTACTAGCCAATCACATTTACTCAACTTTGCTTTTTATGGATATTCCAAATGATGATTTTTATTTGTATTCTAGTCAATTAATGCTTGGACGACTTGAAAATTATGACATCTCTCAACGTATCGTTGAAAAAGTATCTGAACTGTTCTCTGTTCAATTACCTAAAACGGAGATAACTTATTTTGGACTATTGCTAAGAAAGCTGAAACAAGCCGACAGCCAATATCGACGGAATGATGATTGTGGCGTGATCGTAGTTGCCCATGGATCGACGACCGCTACTAGTATGGCAGAATATGCTAATGTTTTGTTTTCCAGCAATCTTTTAAAGGCAGTCAATATGCCGATCCATCAGACCGTTGAAGAAACTTTGGAAAAGGTGAAAAGCATCATCCGTGTGAACAAGTATAAACGCTTACTATTGCTTGTGGATATCGGTTCTTTAGTTTACTTTGGGAATTTGATCAGTGAAGAATTCGGAATTGAAGTGTTGCTGATTAAAAATATCAACCTTTTAACATTATTGGAAGTTTCTAGAGAAGTCATTTATGAATCAACCGAATTTGATTACTTACTTCCCGTGTTGAATGAAAAAGGACACCTATCCTCTCTTTGCAAACAAGGACATTTCTTTGATTCTAAGGTGCTGATCATTTCGTGTATGACTGGTTTAGGAACCGCCTTAAAAATCGAGAAGTTGATCGTTGATGTCTTTCAAGAAGAAGTATTAGAAAATATTCGGATTCTTACCTTAGACAATAGTGAGGTTCAAGATATTGATCGTATTCACCGACACATACAAGGGGATGAAAAATTAGTTGGGATCGTTGGAACCTTTCAAACGGAGATACCTGATGTTCCGTTCATTCCCTTAGAAGAATTATTCTCTGAAAAAGGCGTAGAGAGATTGTTACTTGTATTTGGCTACGATATGTCAGACGAAAAAAATCGAATCTTAAAAGAAAAAATTGCTAAACGATATGTGCATGGCTTAACATTAAAGGCAATTATCAATCATATCACAGTTCTTAACCCGCAACGTTTGTCCATTGAAGTAAGTCAAGTGTATGATGACCTCTGCCGACAATTGAAGATTGATAGTGATGAAAAAACGATGTTACGCTTTTTGATTCATACTTGTTGTACTGTAGAGCGTTTAGTAATTAATAATGAGTACAATACAGCGGAATATAATCTGTCTTATAAAGATATTCCAGATGAGGCATCTGTCATAAAAATGGCTTTCCGTTCATTGGAAGTGTCATACAATATCCAATTTTCTCCCCTTGAAATCAAATATATCTATGAATTGCTCTATTGCAGTTAATTAGTAAAAAGTTCGTAACCCTAAGATAATCCTAGGGTTTCGAGCTTTTTTTGTTGATGACAAATTTTTTGGCACACTCTTTGCTTTATAGATGAGTGAAAACAACTGGCAAAGCGATTACTCTTTGGAAGGAGTAGCACTTTTGTCAAGTGATGATAAGGAGATGAATACATGGAAAAGGAACCCATCATTATACTGACCCATGGTGGTTGGGGAGAAGGCCTTTTGAAAAGTATCAAAATGATTGTCGGTGAAATAGAAAACATTCATGAAGTAGTTCTACATCCAGAGGATAATTTACAAGAATATATTGAACGTGTAGAAAATCAGCTGAAAGAGATTACATGGACGGAAAAACTTCTTGTATTGACTGACATTAAGGGAGGTACCACAAGCAATGTGGCGCTAAGACTTTCCAGAGATTATGATATTTTAGCGCTTTCGGGGCTAAATTCAGCTATGCTTTTAGATGCAGTCATGAAACAAGCTGCACCTTATACTGAACAGACTGGATTAGAAATTTTACAAGCCTCACTCGATAACTGTCAAATTTTAAAATTACCAACCAACAAATAGATAGGAGAAATAAAACATGGCAAATATAGTATTAACAAGAGTGGATAGTCGATTGATTCATGGACAAGTCGTAACAAAATGGTTACAACAATCGGCTGCCGATGAAATTTTTGTAGTAAGTGATGAACTAGAAAAAGATGAATTCTTGCAAAGTATTTATATCATGGCAGCACCTCCAGGAGTTGAAGTGAAGATTTATGGAGTTGAATCAGCTAAAAAATATTGGCAAGAGGAAGCTGCATCAAGTAATGCAAAGGTTCTTTTTCTTGTTCCAGATCTTCAAACATTGTCTGAAATGGTGGAAGCTCAAGTCATTACGAAAGATATCCAAATTGGTGGACTTGGCGGTGGTGCAGAACGGAAAAATGTTCTGAAAAATATCAACCTATCTGAAAATGATGTGATGATTCTTGATCGCTTTTTGGCAAAGGGATTAAATGTATTTTTCCAAGCAATTCCAGAAGACAATCCTATGCCAATAGAAAAATTAATAGAAAAATATCATTCATTGTAAAAATAAAAAAGAGGAAGTGACAAATATGGGTGTTTTAGGTGTTTCAATTACAATGGGCATATATTATTGGTTCGCGCGACTTCGGTTTGGATATACATTCTCAGGAATGTTATCGCAACCATTATGTGCTGCAATGATCGCAGGTATTGCTACTGGAAAAATCTCTGAAGCAATGATAATAGGAGCAGGGATTCAATTGGTTTATTTAGGTGTGACCTCAACGCCAGGAGGAAATGTACCTAGTGATCCCGCATTGGCATCAGCCATTGCGATACCAATTGCATTAGGTGTAGGAATGAATGCAGAAGCAGCTGTTGCCTTGGCAGTACCTTTTGGTGTCTTAGGTGTTTTTATGGATCAGATCAGAAGAACGGTCAATGCGACGTTTGTTCATATGGCTGATAAGTATGCGGATAATTTGAACTATAAAGGAATTTATCGTGCGGCATTTTTATATCCAGCTTTAGTAGGTTTCTTACTACGCTTTCCATTAGTTTTTGCAGGGAACTTTTTTGGTAAATCTGTCGTGACGACATTATTAGATATTATTCCAGAGAAGTTGATGCATGGGTTTGAAGTAATGGGCGGACTTTTGCCAGCATTAGGGTTTGCTTTGACAATCATGGTTATCGGGAAAAAGACGTTAATCCCATATTTCTTAATTGGTTTTGTAGCCGTAATGTATTTTGGGGCCGAAGTTATGGCAGTTGCAGTCATAGGAGCTTGTGTGGCCTTCTTAGTGAGAAATAATGCGCTGAAAGAGGGGGAAGCATAATGGATAAAGCAACAGATTTGAATAAAAAGAAACTAACGAAAAAAGATATTAGTAAAACATTTTGGATTTATCAATTGGGTTGTGAGTTGTCTAATTCTTATGAACGGTTACAAAGTTTGATTTTTTGTGCATCCATGATTCCAGCGATAAAAAGATTATATGCAGATAATGAAGAGGAACAAAAAGAAGCATTAAAAAGACATTTGGCTTTTTTTAACACAGAAGGAACGATTGGTGCTTCTATTCAAGGAATTTCTTTAGCAATGGAGGAAGAACGCGCCAATGGAGCAGATATTGGTGACTCTGCTATTACATCGATTAAGACAGGTCTGATGGGTCCGTTAGCTGGTATTGGTGATTCAATCGTTTGGGCTGCTATTATGCCATTGATTATTTCCATTTTTATTCCGATCGCCAAAAATGGTAGCATTATGGGAGGGGTAGGTCCCTTAGTAATTTATACAGTTCTGACTATGTACATTAGCTGGGGATTGATCAATAAATCTTATACGCTAGGACGAAACTCTATCATGGCGTTGTTGAAAGATGGCAAAATCAAGCAAGTGATTTATGGAGCAAATGTTTTGGGGATGATGATGATGGGCGCATTATCGGCTAGCTATGTGAACATCTCAAGTCCAATGAAATTTCATGTTTCCGGTGGTGCGACTATTGTTGTACAGGATATTTTAGATCAAGTAATGAAAGGCGTATTGCCTTTAGCTGCTGTTTTCTTGATTTATTTTTACATGGTAAAAAAAGGACCACGCTATGGCGTGATCATTGGAACAATTGTTCTTGTGAGCATCATTTGTTCATTCCTAGGTTTGTTATAAAATAGGTAAGAATCATCCTTACACTTTGAGAACTAGACAGAGAGATCAGTGATGTGGATTCTTGCATCACTGATCAAAATTTAGCTTCTGACAAAGGGTGCTATGCCCTTTATTCTGAAGAAAGACATGTCTGTGCTTTACTGTGAAGTGGAGAGATAATTTGTTTAATGAAGGTGGGCTAGTAATATGGATAGCTATGAGAAGTTTAATTTAAAAGAAGTCATTAATGCCTCAGGGCGAATGACGATTCTAGGTGTATCTAAAGTTTCAAACAATGTCTTGGCGGCTCAAAAATTTGGCGGAGAACATTTTTTTGAAATGAGTGAGCTAAGTATTCAAACGGGCGCTTATTTAGCTAAGCTACTACACGTGGAAGATGCCCAAGTTGTTGCTTCTGCTTCTGCCGGTATTGCCCAAAGTGTGGCTGCTCTGATTGGCAAGGGCTCTTTGTATCACGCATATCATCCCTATACACCCTCAATCACTAAGCGAGAGATTGTTATGCCAAAAGGTCATAACGTTGACTATGGGACGCCGGTTGAAGTGATGGTGACGCAAGGTGGTGGGCAAGTGGTTGAAGCTGGTTATGCCAATATGTGTTCACCAGAACATCTTGAAATGACGATTACAGAGCAAACAGCTGCACTTTTATATATCAAGAGCCACCATACAGTACAAAAAAGTATGTTGACGGTAGAGGAAGCAGCGGAGGTCGCAAATAGACATCAGTTGCCACTTATTGTAGATGCCGCAGCTGAGGAAGACTTGTTTAAATATATAGAAGCTGGCGCAAGTCTAGTGATCTACAGTGGAGCAAAAGCGATTGAAGGTCCTAGTGCCGGTTTAGTGATTGGAAAAAAAGACTATATCAACTGGATCAGACTCCAAGGAAAAGGTATCGGTCGTGCAATGAAAATCGGAAAAGATAATATTTTAGGCTTTACTCAAGCAGTAGAGGACTATGTGCGAAATGGTAGTGAAGATGGAGAATCCATGAAAAGCCGGTTAGCCCCTTTTATTCGTGAGTTGGATGAGATACCTAATGTCACTGCAAAGATGGTACAGGACGGAGCAGGCCGAGACATCTATAGAGCGAGTGTGCAGATTTCAGGACCCAAATCGGCTAAAGAAGTTATTAAGGAACTAAAAGAAAAAAATCCAGCTATCTATACAAGAGAATACCAAGCCAATAACGGTATCATTGAGTTTGATATTCGTTCTGTCAATCAAGCTGAAATGAAAAAAATTGTTGCTCGCTTGAGCGAGATTATGAATGAAAAATTTTAGGAGTGAAGAAGATGGTTTTAACCCCGAACTATTTAGAAGATCGAATTTGTCTAAATGTATTAGCTAATTCAGTTGAGAATGCCAAGGCATGTTATGAAGCTGCAGAAGGGCATGTAATCTTGGGTGTTCTATCTAAGAATTACTCAAGTGACAAAGCAGCAATTGAAGATATGAGAAAGTATGCAGCAGTCACGAATAATGCGTTATCTGTTGGGCTAGGTGCAGGCGATCCTAACCAAAGTCAAATGGTCAGTCGGATCTCAGCAGAATTACAGCCGCAACATATCAATCAGGTTTTTACCGGAGTGGGAACATCGCGCGCACTATTAGGTCAAGATGAAACCATTATTAATGGTCTAGTTTCACCGACAGGCAAAGTAGGCGTCGTCAATATAGCAACCGGTCCTTTGAGTTCGCAAGCACCTGTTGGAGAAGTCCCGATTGAAACAGCGATTAAATTACTAAAAGACATGGGTGGAAGTTCGATCAAGTATTTTCCAATGAATGGATTGGCTCATATTGAAGAATATAAAGCAATTGCTGAAGCTTGCGCCAAACATGAGTTTTATTTAGAACCAACAGGTGGTATTGATTTAGAAAATTTTGAAGAAATCGTACAAATTGCTGTTGATGCGGGTGTTAAGAAAATCATTCCGCATGTGTACAGTTCGATTATTGATAAAGAAACTGGTGATACTAAACCGGAAGCAGTAAAAGAATTGTTAACTATGATGAAGAACACGTTGAAAAAAACCAATAAGTAAAAACATATCCTTCATTGATTTTGAAACTATCATCTATAAGATGCTATCGATCAGTGTGTATCAAGTTGTCTAATAGAGGATGAGGGATAAGGAGAAAAGATGGCTAGCGATGAATCCTTTGAGCGGATTGACGTTTGTAAAAATGTGAAGAGTTAACTCATAGATATAATCGCTTGTTTAGCCTGCTGAAACACATACCATTCACTTTCCTTGATACCTAAAACTATCAAACTATCTGTTGACCCAAAAAGTATGCTCAAATAGTCTAGGATATACACGGTGCTTTACAACAATCAAACCCGCTCAGTGAGCGGGTTTTTGGCTCTTTAACGTTTAGTGCGGATAGAGGAACACAACCGGGACTTATGTAAAATCAGTTAGGAGTGATAACCTCTCAACTTAGTAGATATTAGAAATTTTTTTTCTAAACTACTCTGTTGGGAGTTTTTTTTGTCAAATATTGGTGGGAGTTTTCGACGCAAACGATAGGCAAAGCGCTATTATCAAAATAAATACGCAAGGAAAGCCAATTTCAGATTTAAAATGTAACTACTACCTATTAATCCTGTTTGTAGTATACGAAAACCTAATTGTAGAAATCTGGAATAAGACTCTGACTTCAGAACATTCATTTCCCTTGAAAATAGAAAAAATTGGTCCCTTTTTCTATTTAGAATGGATAGAAAAGTGAAGGATGCTTAGGAAGGTGATTAAATAGATCCAATAGCAAACTTTTTATTTTGTTCACTGGAAATTCACTAAACTAATTGTCAAACCCCCTCGATTAATGGTATATTAAACTACAATGAAATCGGATTCCTATATGAAGAGGAGGCTGTGTAATGAGTAAAGTAATCATCACTGATACAACAGTGGATGAGACAAAGAATGTTATGAAAATCATTATAGGAAATGTATTGATGGGGTTTGCTTATGCAAAATGGATGAAGACGAATGGCATTATTAATGGTGGTGTTACCAGTATGGCTATGATCGTTGAAAAGGTGACAAGCATACCGATCGTCTATTTAACCTCTGGGATCACGCTGCTTTTATTAGTTTTTTGTTGGTTATTTTTAGGAAAAGCCAATTTTTTCAAGTCTATCGTCAGTAGTATTTGCTATAACATATTCTTTGCTCTTTTTTATTATATGGATATCAATTTTCAAGTGAATTTAGGCATCGACTTTTTACTTGCCAGCATTTTTATTGCAATAGGATATTATTGTTGTATTTCCGCAAATGCTTCGACTGTGGGGATGGATGTGATCGCTTTGGCAATCAACAAAAGACATCCTGAATTTAACATTGCTCGAGGCATCCGTTATATCAATTTTATGGTACTGGCTTTAGGATTTTTAACCTATGGAATAAAATCCGTTATTATCGGCTTTTTATTCAGCTTGGTCAACTCATACATGTTAGATTTTTTATTGAAAAAGACGAAAGTATAATTTTAACAGAGAGAAAATGAGGTGTTCATATGGCAACAATCAAAGATATAGCAGATTTAGCTGGTGTGTCTAAAACGACTGTTTCAAGGGTGTTGAATTTTGATCAAACTCTTTCTGTTAGTGATGAAACTAGAAAGCGAATTTTTGAAGCAGCGGAAAAACTTGAATATACGAAATATAAGCGGAACCGAGTGATTGACAAAGGAAAAATCGCGATCGTTCAATGGATGACTGAAAAGGATGAATTGGATGATGTCTATTATCTTTCGCTTAGAATGAGTGCTGAGAAGAAGATTTTAGATGAAGGGTATGAAATCCTTCGTTATTTTCGCAATGATGAAATGATTTTCGATGATGACATCATCGGTATCATTTCAATTGGCGAATGCTCACCGGAACAGCAGCAATCTTTGATCGATTTCACGGATAATCTAGTCTTTGTGGGGATGGATATTCTTTCTGCAAAATATGACTCTGTTTCACTAGATTTTGATCAAGCGGTCAGCAGTGTAGTCAATTTTTTTGTTGAAACGGGGCATAGGAATATTGGCTTTATCGGGGGGCTTGATTACGGTAAAACATTACCCAATCATCCTATTGGTAAGGATACGCGGACCATCGCATTTGAAAAATATACTCGGATCCAAGGGGTATACAATCCAGAAAATGTTTTTCAGCACTCTTTCGATGTTGAGAGTGGCTACGAAATGATGACAAAAGCTATCGAAAAACTTGCGGATAATCTACCTACTGCTTTTTTTACCGCAAATGATCCGTTAGCGGTAGGGGCTTTAAGGGCCTTATTGGAAAATGGAATCAAAGTACCGGAAAGAGTTTCATTGATTGGCTTTAATGATACTAGCATAGCGAAGCATGTATTTCCGACCCTTAGCTCAGTTAGGATTCATACGGAAATTATGGGGGAAGTAAGTGTTGAATTGTTACTTGAACGCTTAGAAACGGAGCGAAAAGTAGCAAAAAAAGTGATCATTGCGACGGAATTAAGTTTGCGAGGAAGTACCGATAATGAAAAGAAGTAAGAGGCTGTGACAAGCGCTTTGTCACGGCTTCTTTTTTTGTTTAAAAATATTCAGTAAACAAATTAAAAAAGTTCAGTGAACTTATTGACCTTTTGTTTACTTTCGTGTATTCTATGTATTGAAAAAAGCGTTTACAATATGGAGGGGAAAATATGAAGTTCAGAAAAATGTTGTGCGGTACGTTAGGCTTATTGGCAGTCGTTAGTTTGGCAGCTTGTGGTGGAGGCGATTCTAAGTCTGAATCGAAAACGGATTCAGCAAAAGATTTAGCAAAAGAGGCACGGGTAGAAAAGGCGAGCATTGAAGTGTATGTTCCTCAAGGGAAAAATACGGATTATTTACAAAAATCGATTGAGCTCTATAACAAGAAGTATAGCACTGAATTAGAATTGAACCCGGTAGATGTGGCACCTGCAATTCCAATGGTGCAAAAAGTAACACCAAAGCTAGTCGCTAACGAAAAAATGCCAGATTTGATTTTTTTACAAGACAGCAATGCCGGCTCTGTTTTTGACAAATTTGAAGATCTTTTTTATTCGGCAGAAGATTTTGGATTTGTGAAAGATTATGGTAAAGACTTTTATTCAGCAAAAATGAATATGTTAAGTAATATTGCCCCATCGAAAAAAGTTTACGGGTTTCCCAATGACTGGGGAAATGCCTCTATGTTTTATAACGAGGAAGCTTTTAAAACAGCTGGTGTAGATATGACACAAATCAAAACATGGGATGAATTGATTGAAGCTGGTAAAAAATTAAAAGAAAAAACTGGCAAAAATCTATTATTTATGAGAGATACTGGTGAGTTGGACTTGGTCAAGTATCTAACAGAACAGCAAGGCGTTTCATTGTTTGATAAAGACGGAAATTTGAATCTCTTAGATCCAGCAGTAAAACATTCTTATGAAATCATAAAAAAATTACAAGATGAAGATTTAGTTGCATATGGTAACTCAAAGGACTATACAGTGATCGGTCAAGACTGCGGGATTATTCTTGCTGGTGGCTGGTTGGCTTCTTACCAAGCAGGTGACTATCCCGATGATGAAGGAAAATGGAGAATTGGAGCGATTCCAGCAGTTGATGAAGGCAATAATTATTCTCCAATGAGTGGTGGCTCTAGTTATTACGTTCCAAAAAATTCGGAGAACGCATTGGCTGCACTACAATTTATTACTTTTGCATTAACAGATAAAGAAGCGTTAGATGCTTATATGGAATTAAGCGGATTGCCTGCGAATACAACAGCTTATACAAGTGAAGTTGCTCAGAAGGAATTTCCTTATTATGGCAATCAAAAAATCTTATTGACACTTGATGAAATCAGCCAAAACAGTATTGAAGGATATGCGTTCCCTTATTCAGCTGATTTAGACAACTATATTGAAGCCGCTAGTTACGATATCAAAAATAACGGTGTTTCGGTTGATGATGCATTGAAGAAACAAGCTGATGATTTTGCTTCAAAATATGGCGTCAAAGTGAACGAATAATTTTTAAAGGGGTTATTCTACAACGCTAACCAATGACTGTAGGAATCCACGTACAATGATTCTGATTTCTAGCAGGTCCTACAGTTCATGACGATCAACTGCTTTCAGACGTAGAGGTAGTTGAAAGTTATCGCGTTGTTTTGAGTGATAGAATAACCCCGATTTTAAAATTGAAAAGGGGTATCCATATGGAATTTCGTAAAAAGAGAGGGATTACAAATTATTCCCGCACAGCCTACATTATGTTGCTGCCATTTCTTCTTCTTTTTATCGTTACATTACTTATTCCAGCCATCATGTCATTGGGATTTAGTTTTTCGAAAGTATCGACAGCAATTGAATTTATTGGCTTGGACAACTTTATTGCCATTTTTAAAGATCCATTATTTTTTAAATCCTATTTCAATGTTTTCATTTTTATGATTTTTTCCATACCAATCACAATCTTCTTAGCACTGATTTTTTCTGTATTGTTGAATAAACCAACGATTAAAGGGAAAGGTTTTTTTCGTACCGTGTATTACTTACCAGCTATTACTTCGATCGTCGCTGTTTCTTCAGTGTTTTTGACCTTTTACAACCCCACTGGATTATTTAACTCAGTTTTGTCGACGATTGGATTGGCGCCAATTCCTTGGCTGACCGATCCCTTTTGGGCTAGGGTCTCGATCATTATTATTTCGGTCTGGTTGAACGTGGGGTATTACACCGTTTTATTTTTAGCTGGCTTGCAAAATATATCCACTGAAATCTATGAAAGTGCGGATATTGATGGGGCAAACAGCCTACAAAAGTTTTTTAAGATTACGATTCCACTATTGAAGCCAGTTGTTTTGATGGGAATGATTTTATCTACTATTAACGGTCTAGGTGCATTTGAAGTACCGAACATTCTATTTAAAAATGGATTTGGTCCAGAATCTTCTGCTGTAACTGTCGGTGTCAATTTATATAAGACGAGTTTCGAAATGGTCGATTTTGGTAAAGCCTCTGCGATTGCATGGACAATGGTAATCATTGCGGCCATTCTATCCATCATCCAATTTATTGTAGGGGGAAAAAACAATGAAGCGTAAGTTGAACCCATTACTTATTTACTGTGTACTCTTGATTGGATTAGTAATTTTTGCATTACCTTATGTATACATGCTGATTGCTTCTACTCAATCCAATGATGTCATTTTAGGCGAAAAAATAAATTTCACGATTGGACCTCATTTTTTGAGAAACATCAAAGAAGTCCAAGAAAAGTATGATTACATCCGCGTACTGATCAATTCGGGCATCATAACTTTTGTTGGTACAGCCGTTTCCACTTTTATCACGACATTAGCGGGATATGTAATGGCGAAATACCGCTTTAAGGGAAGTAAGCTAATTTTTAATCTAGTCATGATCTCCCGCATGATTCCCGGGTTCGCGACATTGATCCCTACTTTCTATATTTTAAGTAAGTTTGGTCTGACAAATACGTTTGCCGGTGTCATTATTCCTAGTGTGGCCTCCACAACTTCCGTGTTTATGATGCGACAATATGCACAGCAGTTTCCTAATGAATTAATGGAAGCATCGAGAATTGACGGCGCAAGTGAGTGGACGATCTTTTGGAAAGTCGCGGTGCCGGTCTTAACACCTAGCATCATTACGACTGCTTTACTTACCTTCATGGGCTATTGGAATTCCTACTTGATTCCATTGATCGTACTGTCGGACTCCAAGAAATTTACGGTGCCGTTGATTATCCAAAATATGACCCAAAACAATTATGACCCATTGAATTATGGCGCATTGATGGCAATTTTGGCAACATCAGTAATACCAATCGTTTTGCTATATATGTTTTTACAATCAAAATTCAAGTCAAATGGGCTAGATTCAGCGATTAAATAGGTGCTTTTTAGGAGGAACAATGGAATGAAGTTTGAAATCAAAGAGGAATTTTATCTAGATGATCAGCCGCTAAAATTAATTTCTGGCGCTGTCCATTATTTTAGAATTCCGCCAACACAATGGGAACATACATTGCGTAATCTGCAAGCGATGGGCTGTAATTGTGTTGAAACATATGTGCCGTGGAATTTGCACGAACCAAAAAAAGGAGTATTTGATTTTGAGGGGATGGCAGATGTAACAACATTTTTGGATATAGCTGAAAAATTAGGGTTATTTACAATTGTTCGTCCAAGTCCTTATATCTGTGGTGAATGGGATTTCGGTGGATTGCCTGCTTGGTTGTTAAGCGATAGTAAGATGCGGATCCGTAGTCAATATCCTGGTTATTTAAAAGCAATAACGGAGTATTATGAACAACTTTTGCCGAAATTGGTTCCATATCAATTTACCCATGGAGGCCATTTATTGATGGTGCAGGTGGAAAATGAGTATGGCTCCTATGGTGAAGACAAAGAGTATCTGAGATTCTTAGTGAAAGAGCTTCGGAAATATCTCACGGTTCCTTTATTCACTTCTGATGGAGGTTGGCGAGAAGTACTGGAAGCTGGCACTCTTCCAGAAGAAGACATTTTAGCTACTGCTAATTTTGGTTCTGATGCCAACGAGAACTTTGCTTGGCTAAAACGTTATCAAGAAAAAAACAACTTGATTGCACCGCTTATGTGTATGGAATTTTGGGACGGTTGGTTCAATTCTTGGCAGAAAAAAATCATTCGCAGGGATCCACAGGAAACGGCTGAAGAAGTTCGCGAGGTAATAAAACGGGGCAGCATCAATTTTTATATGTTTCAAGGTGGCACGAATTATGGATTTTATAATGGCTCTTCGGATGCAGGCGTTCGGAATGAACCGCAGATCACTTCATACGATTATGATGCACCATTGACAGAATGGGGGGCGCCTACCGAAAAATATTTCGCCATTCAAAAAGTGATTCAAGAAGAAATTCCTACAGCGCAAATATCTGAACCACTCTATCCCCAATTAGTTAGTTTGGGAATTTTTCCAATTCAAGAAAGCGTCGGATTATTTTCTGTTCTCGACGAAATCAGCAGTCCAATCAGCAATGATTACACATTACCGATGGAATATTTGGGACAGAATTTTGGCTACACTCTTTACCGTAGTCAATTAATGGAAAAGCGGCGGATAGAAAAATTGAAAGTCATCGATGGATTGGATCGTATCCAGTTTTTTGTGAATCAATCTAGAGTAGCAACCCAATATCAAGACACGATCGGCGAAGAAATTACTTTTGACCTAACTGAAGAACAAAATGAATTGAGTTTGCTGGTTGAAAACATGGGGAGAAACAATTACGGTCCTAAGCTCGTGGCAGAAACCCAAAGAAAAGGGATTCGCAGTGGTGTGATGGAAGATATCCATTATATCAGTCAATGGGAACACTATTGCCTGGAATTTGAACCAGAACAAATCGCTAGAATCGATTTTTCTAAAGCAATGACACCAGATACACCGGCTTTTTATAAGGCAACAATTGTTTTAGACCAGGTGGGAAATACTTTCCTAGATTGTAGTAGCTTTGGTAAGGGCGTTGTTTTTGTAAATGGGCAAAATATGGGACGTTATTGGAATGAAGGACCAGTCAAAACCCTCTATATCCCAGATTATTTCTGGCAAAAGGGCGCGAATGAAGTCATCGTTTTTGAAACAGAAGGAATCCCGATTGATGAATTATGTTTCCGTCAATCACCAATTATGGAGTGAGCCAATGAATAGAAACTATGTAGGTTTTTTTAACTGTACCACAAAAGAGACGCTCCGTTCTTTTAAAGAGGAACTGCTGGAGTATCCAAAAGATTGTCAGGAATTGTTGATGCGAAGTCGACGTTTTGTCTCGGGAGAATACCTTTTTGACAATGAATGGGATATGGAGCGAACACATGAATCTGTTCATTGGCAGTTGGCGGAGATCCAATGGGGCGTTAGCCCAAACAATGATCCGGAATGGAATTATATGTTGAACCGTCATCGCTTTTTGGTAGATATCGGATTGGCCTATTTGCTGACGGAAGAAGAAAGTTACAAAAAGTATTTGGTCGATTTTCTACAAGCTTTTATGGATCATAACCCATTGAATGAACAGACAAAGAACTATAGTTGGCGAACGATAGATGTAGGTTTGCGGGTGATTCATTGGCTCAAATTACTTGAAATCCATCGTCATCTCTCACTGTTTACACCAGAATTTGTGCAACGAATGGAAGAAGAAATCAGCCATCATGCCAAGTATCTTTATGATCATCTTTCGATCGAACGAGGACAAAGTAATTGGCAAGTGTTGGAAATTGCTGGTTTGTATAGTATCAGTCTAGCCTATCCCGAATGGGCAGCAGCGAAGGACTGGCGAACGGCTAGTTTGTTTTATTTGGAAGAATCACTTGCACTTCAAGTGGAAGAAGATGGCATGCAGCGAGAACAATCGTTTATGTATCATAACGAAGTGTTGCTTTCTTTGTTGCAAATCATTCAATTAGCACAAAGAAATCAGCAAAAAATTCCGGCACCGATTATGGACTATGCCAAAAAGATGACGCAGGCAGCGGCATATTTTGTCAAACCTGACGGCAAGCAACCTGTCTATGGCGATAGCGATTTAGAAGACATGACGGGCCTTTTGCAGTATGCAGAGGGAATAGTAAGTCCTTCATCTTTTGCAAAAAAACGTCCCACTTTTTTTGCAAAGCAATCATTTGGTTATGGGGAATTTCCGTTAGAAAATAAGTTTTTATCTGTTTGTTCTGTACACCATTTCCAACAAGCCGGATTGATGATTGCTAAAACACCTAAAGATTATGTGTTGTTTAAATGCGGTCCATTGGGTGGGGGACATGGGCATGATGATTTGCTCCACCTATCCTATACCCATCAAGACAAAGATATTCTGATTGATTCTGGCCGTTATAGCTATGAAGTGTCTAAAGGTCGACTTGAGTATAAAGCGCCTTATGCCCACAATACAATCGTAGTGGATGAGCAGAATTTCAACTGTCATACAGATGCTTGGAACAGTGAAAAAGTCGCTTCGCCAATCAATCAGAAAATGCTGTCTCATTCAGATATTCACTTCTTTGAAGGGGGACATCTGGGCTATTTTGATTTATCAGATCCTGTCTATCTCAATCGAAAATTAGTCCATTTTCCAGAAGGATTTTGTTTGATCAGCGATAGTTACTTCTGCCATGAAGCGCATAATATCTGGACCTATTTTCATTTCAATTCGAATAACGTTCAACTGACTCAAAGAGGGCTGATACTCGAGGATCTAGACTTCGAATTGATCAGTCTGGATCAAGGAGTAAAAACAACCGTAGAAAAAACTGTTGTTTCACCAACGTATAATGAAACCAAGTCCATTTGTTGCGGTATTCTTAAAAAGGAAATTCATGGAACTGACACTAGTACCTATGTGCTTGCTCCAAGGGGACTTATCCAAAAGATTGAACAACTTCCGGTTTATGCAGAGGACCAAAAACAATCGTCAAATGTAGTAGAAGCGGTCAAATTTACTTTCAAAGAAGAACAGCAATTGGTTATTCTACAGCATCAAGAACCAACGATAGGAAGACGTGCTTATCGGGTAGAAGACAAATACTATTATGGTCGGATAATGGTAGTAAAAGATAATAAACGAATGGTTTTATATTGATGGGAGGTTCGATGTTCTATATGTTATCAAAAGCACGCATCGAAGAAGAAATAGAATATGTTTATCAAAAAATCATTGGTAATTTAACGACTTTTGAAACGTTAGTCCCAGCGGCTGTTTCAACTGACTATGTTTATCCGGCAGTCGAAAATGCTGATTGGACCGATGGTTTTTGGATCGGAATGTTACACTTGGCACAGTCTTATCGACCTGATGAACGCATTCAAAAAGTGATCACCAAACAGCTAGCTGTCTTTCGCAATCGTTTAGACAAAGAAATCGTCTTGAATCATCATGATATTGGTTTCTTGTATTCCTTATCCGCAGTAGCAGATTATCGTGAAAATAAGACGGCTTCGTCAAGAGAGCTGGCTTTGCGGGCAGCCAAAGTTCTGATGCGTCGGTACAATGAGAATGCGGGAATCTTTCAGGCTTGGGGAGATGTAACAGACAAAGAACAACAGGGAAGAATGATTATTGACTGCAATATGAATTTGCCTCTTTTGTATTTTGCTTCTAATGAAACGGGAGATCCAATGTATCGCAAAGCGGCAGAAAGTCATGTGAAGCTAGCACAAAAATATTTAATTCGAGAAGATTTTTCAACTTTTCATACTTATTACATGGATGTTGAAACGGGGAAACCGCGTTTTGGGGCGACTGCTCAAGGCTTTTCTGATGATTCTTGTTGGGCAAGAGGGCAGGCCTGGGGGATCTATGGCTTTCCTATTAGTTATACACATATCGGGGATGCCTCACTTTTGGAGGCTGCTTGTCACCTGGCTGATTATTATTTAGCACATTTGCCCGCAGACAAAATTGCCTATTGGGATCTGTTCTTTCAATCAGGAACAGAAGAACGGGATACATCGGCTTCTGCAATCACTGTATGTGGTTTGTTAGAATTAGCGAAACATCTACCGCTAACAGATGAGAGAAAACAGCGCTATGAAAAAGCTGCTGAAGAGATCATCATGGGATTAATGAAGAGTTATACAACAAGAGACTATCCAGAATCAAATGGGTTATTGGTTCAAGGTGTTTATTCTAAACCTGGTGGGAATGGCATAAACGAATGTACTACTTGGGGAGATTATTTTTATTTTGAAGCACTAACACGGTTGCATCGTAGTTGGTCAACTTACTGGTAGGAGGGAAAAGAATGAAACTACACTATTTAGGCACTGCAGCAGCAGAAAGAGTTCCTGCGATTTTTTGTCAGTGTCGTGTGTGTCAGTACGCCCGACAGTATGGGGGAAAGGACTTGCGGACCCAAACGCAGACATTAATAGATGATGGGGATTTGCTGATCGATTTTCCTGGTGACAGTTACCTGCATTTGCGTGAACACCAGCTAAACTTTAGTACTATTGAACACTTATTGATCACCCATTGGCATAGTGACCATTTGTATGCTGAAGATTTAGCATTCCGTATGAGCCCTTACGGAAATGATTTAGACAATAAATTGACTGTATACGGCAATGCGGAAGTTCATCGATTTTATGACCGGGCGTTTCAATTGGAAGGGATGACCGAAGAGGCACGAATCGAATTTCAAGAGCTAGCTCCTTTTGAATGCTATACGATCGGTCAATACACTGTGCATGCATTGCCTGCAGTCCATGGGAAAAAAGCGGGGGATTGTTTTATCTATGTGATTGAACGGGAAGGCAAACGCTTATTTTATACTCATGATACCGGCTTCCCTACGACAGATGTACTGGACTATTTAGAAGAACACCACTTGATGTTGGATGTGATTTCACTTGATTGTACAGGGCAAGGATTATCTGGGGGTGGTGGAATTCACATGAATGTAGAAGAGAATCTGCGATTAATTGCAGTCTTGAAAGAACGTTCCTTGTGCAATGAGGAAACACTGTTCATTGCCAATCATTTTTCGCATAATGGCGGCCTTACCTACCAAGAAATGAAAGCATTAGGAGAAAAGCATCAATTAATTACAGCCTACGATGGCATGATTATTGATGTCTAGTGTAAGAAATTCAATGAATCATTCTAAAAGAAAGAAGCTATGACAAACATTTTGTCGCAGCTTCTTTTTTCATAGGAAAGTAACATAAATCAAGAAATTAAACTCATGCAATTAGGCTCATTCAATTTGAGGGCGCTGAATTACTGGAGAAGCTGATCAAAGTGACAGGGGAGATATAAGTAGGAAACTTGTCGTTTTAGTGATTCGCTTTCCAAAAACCTAATTTATCAGGGAAATTTATGTGGAAAATCGTGAAATAAATGAAAATTTTTTATGTGAAACGTTCAATTTAGCAAAGGAGGTATTGCTAAAGTATGCATTATAAAAAAGAAGAACATCGCTCCTTTTTAGGTATCCATAGGTAACCAGACGAAAAAAGCAGTTTTTAAACAGCATTCTGTCAGTTCCATCAGCTAAAAATATTCAATAATGATAGTGAGCAGTTTTATTCCATGCAAAAGGACACGTCCATGACAGGAAGTGCTTTTTGCAGATTGAATGATCAGGGATTTCGCCATTCATTGGAGTTACTACGGCGGGTTTGCTTAGCAGTGCTGATTTTCTATCTAGGTAGGAAGGTGTCGGAACAGCCTAATTAAAAGGAATCAAAACGATCCTGCGAGGCTTACGGCTGATTCTTAGGAAGTAAGGGAATCTTTGAAAATAAGCAAAGGAAGCACTGTATTTTATTTTGTCACTTATACAATTTTGGGGAGAATTGGAAGTCACGAATAAACGAAACTCGCTTGAAAAAGGATCATTGGCACTAGCAATGCGCCAGGGAAAGAACTGTTGATTCAATAGGAATATATTTCAGGAGAAGGCTGTGGGGAAGGCTTTTTCCTGAAATGATTGGAGGAAATCAAATGGTGAGCCAAACATTTCAAATCAAAACAATTCATGAGTACTTAAATTATTTTATTGATAAAGTAAATGATCCGGTTTTTTCCATGAGCTTACCAAAAATAAAGGAAGAGATTTTGCAAAATTGTGGGGAATTGGAGCAGCAAATCAGCAGCATCAATAAAGACAATTTTTTTCAGTGTTGGGGGAACATCAATCGCCTAGAAGCTCAAATTTGGATATTGTTGGAGTTGAGTGAAGTGTCGGCAAAAAAAGGCAGAGTATTCACGGAAGAAGAGGTCGTGCTGACGGCACAAGAAGACTGTCAATCGTATTTTAAAGAGAAATGTGGCATGCGGCTGTTAGACGAAACCCCTCATTCTCTTCATTTTTCGATCCATTAGTTATTAAAGTTAGTCTTACTTATACCTATGGATCCATCCGCTTATTTGATTATCCTCCGAGGGAAATAGAAACCAAGCACTTTTTCCATCAGCGAATGAAAAAACGAGTACATTCAAGTGAATATTTTGAGAAGGTAGTAAAAAACTTTTTGCTTCTATATAAAAAAGTTTTTTACTGCCTTTTTAGTGGAAGAGCAAGGCGAATCAATTGAATCGCATAAAGTAAGATGATATATTCTAGGGTTTAACAACAAATAAGGGGGCTTTACTGTGCTAGATTCTTTTTTTAGAGGACAGGATCGGTTAGTGCAAAGTTTTTTTACGTTCTATTATCGCTCATATCAAAATACCTATACCTATAAAGAATTGGTCGATGAATTGAATATTTCTTATCCAGTTTTGAACAATGTCCTTGAGCAGGTAGAAGATATCCAGAAAGAGTATTCAGAGTTTTCCATACAGCGAGACAATAAAGAAATCAAGATGACTTTTTCGGAAAAATTTCTGTTGAATAAAATCCGAGTCAACTTAACGAAGTCGACCTTGTTATTCACTATTTGGGATGCGATTTTTTACCAAAAATTCAAATCGTTAGAAGCCTTTAGTCAAAGTCAGTATGTCAGTGGTCGGACAGTCCAACGGCAGATAGGTATCTTTGCCCCGATTTTAGATCAGTATAAGCTGGAGCTCAATCTGAAAAAGAGTGGCTACCTTGTGGGAGAAGAGTATCGAATCCGTTATTTTTTCCATAGTTTTTACTGGCATGTGTATGATGAAATCGAAAGCAACCGTCCCCCGATTGTTGAAAAAAGTGCTACAGAAGTGTATCAAAAATTGACTGATTATTTTCCATTTCTGCGCCATGCGGCAAAAGAGCGTTTTATCAATCTTTTGGCTGTTTCGGTTACGAGGATCAAGCAAGGTTACGAGATCCAAGCAATACCGGAAAGTGTCAGGAAATTTTACAATCCTTTTATGGATCAGCGAACCTTTGATTCGGAGATTTTGCTGCCTTTTTTTGAAGCGAATCTGATTTTTCAAAAAGATTTGTCGGATGAAGAACTGGTGTTTCTCTTTTTTATGTTTACCGTTGGTCAGAGTTATTCCCAAGAGTCCTTACAACACCTGCGTTTGCAGTCACCGATGTACTTGAACGATTACCGCGCGCTGATTGATGACTGGATTTCATTAATAGAAAAACAAATCCATTTTTCTTTTGGGCAAAATGAACGCAAACTGCTTTTCATTAATGCAACGTACATTTTTTCCTTTTTGCTGACATTTGGTTTCGGAAGTAAAATCGATTCCTTTGGTGATTACACCACATTGTCAGAGATCGAGAGACAGTATCATTATTGGTTCACGGTTTTAGAAAAGATCTCCTGCAATCTTGAAACAGAGAATCCCGAATGGTATCAGGTCTTAAATTCTAATTCCTTCAAATACTATGCGTCTCAGATTCTGTATTATATTTTATCTGACTATGATGCACCTGTCAGAGTGGCAGTTGAGTCAAAAAGTCGCGGCATTGAAGAGGAAATCCAAAAGCAAAAGCTAGTGCGGATGAGTCCCCGTCCGATCAATATCGTAGGGATCAGAGAAAATCCGGATGTGATCATTTCTGATTATGCCATTGATTTATCGAAGTATTTTTCCAAAGATGTTCCTTATCTTTTTCAGTGGGGAGAAAAACAATACTTGCCGGATTGGATCCGTGTGATCACGTTTATCGATAAGATCAGAGATGAAAAGTATTACCGTTTATTAGAAGAAGACTAGGTTGCTCTAAAAAAGCGTTGATTTAGATCGCAGAAAATAGATTATCAAATGCGCCTACAAAGAAAGATTCATTTTTAAGTCGTTAAGAAAACATCCAAAGTGTCAACAAAAGCGCCAGCTGCTTGCTAAAAGGCGGCGTTTTTGACTGACACGGACGACGAACAGAAACGAATCTTTTTTTGTGATTCTTTCTTCCCTAGGCACAAGCATCATTTCCCTGGTTTTGTGAAGAGGTGTGCTATACTATAGCCTTGTAAATGCACCAAAAACCGGTGCTGGAAAGAAGGAGCATTCAAAATGAGAAAATTAAAAGTCCAAGACCTGATTGCTGTCGGGATATATACAGCTATTTATTTTTTGTTGATGAGTTTTTGCCTGCTGATCTTACGGTTTGTTATTCCAGGATTTCATAATTTATTCATTCCAGCCGTTACGGCACTTTTCTCAGGAGTCATTTATCTATTGCTTTTGAATAAAGTACCAAAGTTTGGCGCGATCACCATCATGGGCAGTGTGGTAGGTCTCTTTTTTTTGATTTCAGGACACTTTCCATTAGCTTTTATGCCGAATATCTTGTGTGCACTGCTGGCAGATACGATCCAATATAAAAGCAAGTGGCAAGAGAGCCTCAAGACGACGGTCAGCTATACCGTATTTAGTTTTGGCTTGATGGGCCCAATCTTGCCATTGTGGTTCATGAAAAATGCCTATATTGATTCCCTCGTTGCACGTGGCAAGGACCAAAGCTATATTGCTGGTGTGTTTGCGCATACTTCAACAGTGATGTTCGTGATTTGTGGGCTTGCAGTATTGGTAGCTGCCGTCGCCGGAATCGCAATTGGTGCCCGTTTGTATCACAAACATTTTCAACCAACGTTGCAACAAACTAACGGAGAATCCATGTGACTAGCATCTCATTTGATCCCAGAAGCAAATTGCTTGTGACATTCTTTGCAAGTATCACATTGATGCTTTCGTTGACATGGACAAAAGAGCTGATTGTAATCAGCTTTTTGTTCCTCTTGTTTTTACTTAGTGGCTTTTGGCAAAAAGGTGTGCTGTTTTTGGGGATATTTCTTGGATTGTCACTGACAGAACAGCTTTTTGCAGGTCAAAGCAATTCACTGTTCGCTGCGCTTTTGGATTTCTTTTCCGTGGGGTATCGCCGCCTGCTGCCGACCATCATGGCGGCAGTATTTGCCATGAGTGGAACGAAGATCAGTGAATGGCTAGCTGCTTTGCAAAAAATCCATGTACCAACATTTTTATTGGTCCCACTTGCTGTGTTGTTTCGGTTTTTTCCAACATTGATACGAGATAGCAAAAGCATTCGTCAAGCCATGCGTTTTCGCGGATTTGCTCATGGCTGGTCCTATGTAAGACATCCGCTGCAGACTGTAGAGTATTTCTTGATTCCTTTGTTGATGTCTGCAGAAAATACGGCCACAGAATTGTCAGCGACCGCATTAGTAAGAGGCCTGTCGGCAGAAAATCCCCATACGTCGGTTTATCCATTGCGGTTGAAACTTGCCGATTATGTGGTATTTGGCAGTGTGTTCCTACTTATTTTTTTGTTTGTAAGGATGTGAAGAAATGATCACCATCGAAAAATTATCTGTCCAACGGGGCACACAGCAAGTATTGAAAGACGTCTCCTGTCAGATTTTTGCTGGGGAAGTGGTGGTTTTATGCGGCCAAAGTGGTAGCGGCAAATCAACCTTGCTGAATGTTCTCAATGGACTGATTCCCGAACTTTACCCTGCGCAAATGACGGGAGCTGTCCGAGTAGCGAGGGATTCTTTGCCGACGGAAGACTTTCCTGCCTATGCCAGAAAAATCGGTGTGGTTTTTCAAAATCCTAAAACACAATTTTTCACAACGGATGTTTATTCTGAATTGGCGTTTACCATGGAAAATGCCGGAGTAGAGCCAGCAGAAATACGAAAACGGATCAAAGAAGTGGCCGAGCAATTTTCTTTGTCAGAATTGTTGGATGCAAGTGTTTTTGACCTTTCGGGAGGAGAGAAGCAACAAATCGCCATCGCTTGTGCAACGATGCTTTCCCATGATCTCTTTTTGTTTGATGAACCTTCCAGTAATCTTGATGAAGAAGCATTACAAAAAATTGCCGCAGCGATCCGCCTTTTGAAAGAACAAGGGAAGACGATCGTCATTGCAGAGCACCGATTGTCTTACTTGACGGGGATTGCGGATCGCTACTTATTACTGGAAGACGGAGAGTTGGTTGCCGATTACACTAGCGAAGCATTGCTTTCCCAGTCGACGGAACAGATTCACGATCTCGGATTAAGACGGATCAATGAACCTCTGTTTGAGCTAGGACCCAGCGGATCAGAGGAAGAGAGTTCCTCTACCGGTCTGATTGCGACGAATCTGCAAGTCACCTATCGCCGCCAACTGCAGCCAGCGTTAGATATTGCAAAACTTGTTGTGCCTACGCAACAAGTTGTCGGGATAGTCGGTCCCAATGGTGCGGGCAAATCAACCTTATTTCAAGTGATCACCGGCTTGAAAAAATGTTCAGCAGCACGATTCTGGTTGCATGGTCAACCAGTCAATCAAAAACAGCTCTTGCGAGAAAGCTTTCTAGTGATGCAAGATGTAAACTTACAGCTTTTTTTTGAATCTGTCGAAAAAGAATTATTAGCCAAGGCGGCTAGACCGGAACGTTTTGAGCAAGTCGTGACTTTGTTGAAACTAGATCATTTACTGCGACGACATCCACATTCTTTGTCCGGCGGGGAAAAGCAGCGGGTCGCGATCGGAAGTGCGCTGCTTTCGGGGAAACGACTGCTGTTTTTTGATGAACCAACCAGTGGACTAGACCTGCATCAAATGGAAGAGGTTGGAAATCTGCTGCAGGAAGTCGCCAAAGAAGTCGATCTGTTAGCCGTGATCAGTCATGATAAAGAGTTTCTAGATGAAACCTGTCCTTACGTGATTCAACTGGAACAGGGAAATTTAGTAGGTACTTATCAGCTGTTCACAAATGGGAATAAAAGAAAGAGGAAACTGTGACATAAGTCATCCTCCAACAAGTGAAACCGAATCCTATGCTATTGCGATAGATTACTCTAACTTTTGCGATGAGGAGTCCTTGCACAGCAGGAGCAACAAGATGTACTGTTCGGATAGTGTTACTTGTAGGAGACTTATCGCACAGTCTCTTTTTTTATTGAAGATGAAGAAATCTTCATGTGTTTTTTCTCTCAATCCGTTAGGAAGTTTTTACAAAATCCGTTATGATAGAAGCAAAAAGGGAGGAGAGCAGATGGCCTTAAAAATCTTGATAGTGGAAGATGAAGAAAGTTTAGCTAGTTTTATTCAGACCGAGTTGACTTTTGAGGGATACGATACGGTGTGGGCCAAAGATGGTCAAGAGGCATTGACATTGTTCAATCAGCAAACAAATATGTTTGATCTGATTTTATTGGATTGGATGCTGCCAATCTATGACGGCATCACGGTGGCGCGGCGCATTCGCAAAGAAAGCGACATCCCAATTTTGATGATGACAGCTAGAAATCAAACTGCCGATGTCGTGACTGGTCTTGATGTGGGCTTAGATGATTATTTAACGAAACCTTTTGAGATCGAAGAGCTATTTGCTCGGATCCGCGTGATTGAACGGCGACTGCAACGGCAAGCCCAAAAGTACCAGCAAAATCAGTTAGTGGCAGGCGGGTTGATGATGGATATCGCCAAGCACTTGGTTCAAATTGATGGAGAAACTATTGAATTGACCCCTAAAGAATTTGGGATCTTATATGAGTTGATGAAAGAACCAGAAGTAGTCAAAACAAGAGATGATCTATTGAATGAGATTTGGGGCTATGAATACGATGGCCAAACGAATGTGGTAGATGTTTATATTCGCACCCTTCGCAACAAGCTGGATGTTTGCGACAAAGGCAAAATGATTGTGACCGTTCGGGGACTAGGCTATGTGTTGAGGACCGCCAATGAAGAATAAGTCTGCCAACTCACGCAGAAAAACTGCTCAGTTTCAATTAACGAGCCGTTTTTCCTTGATTCTTTTTGGTCTGCTGATTCTCTTTAATTTACTGTTTATCTTATTATCTGTAGGGTATTTGTTTGAACATATCGAAAATCGTGCGAGCAACATTCTTGAAGCCATCGAAAATGGTGAGGCTTCAGGGGATGCCTGGGATGATTTAGTCAACGCCTATGTTTCGGCAGAAGAAGATGCCTTGCAAGTGATCTTAGGCGATGGCAGTGTCGTGTTATCGGAAGATGCAGAAGAGATCTTTGCTGAGATCAACCAAGGCCGGATCATCCCTTTTTTGGAGGGCATCGTCTTTACAGATGATGGTATCTACTATACGAAAACCCAAGAAGTCGATGGGAATCAGGTGACGATCGCCATCAATGGTGAGGACAGTGTGGAATTAGCCTATGGTCTTTTTATGATCAGCAGTTTTTTGAACCTGATTGCTGTAGTCGTTGGCAGTCTCTTGATTTATTGGAGCGTTGGGAAATGGAGTCGAAAACTAACAGGCATGGCGCAAGAAATTGCTGAAATCGAACAAAGTCGAAAAGGGGAATTGTCGGTTTTTGAAGAACCAATCGAGATTCGTTCGGTGGCGTTGGCTTTCAATAAACTACTGAAAGAACAGCGTGAGACGATCGCGCGAGAAAAACGGTTTGTTGCTGATGCTTCTCATGAGCTGCGGACGCCTTTAGCTGCGATTCGGGGTCATGTCCAATTGATCCAACGGCGTGGAACCAAACATCCAGAAGTCATTCCATCTTCAATGGCTTTTATCGATAAAGAATCGAAGCGTTTGGAAACATTGAGTAATCAACTGCTGGATTTGGAAAAAAAGCAAACGCAAGAAATGAGTCTCGTTGATGTTTCGCAGATCGTACGAGAAGAATGTGAAAAACAAGCAACGATCGTTCCGCAATCAATCGAATATTTTGTGGAAAACCAGTGTAGGAAGCATGGGCATAAACGTGACTTCCAGCAGATTATCCAAAACCTTTTAGAAAATGCAGCGAAGTATTCCCCAGCTGATCAGCCCATTCATGTGAGATTGACACAAGATCACACACATTTGTCTCTAACAGTTGCCGACTTTGGTATTGGGATTCCTCATGACAAGAAAGCCTTGATTTTTGAGCGTTTCTATCGAGTGGAAGATTCTCGTTCCAGTCAAATTTCCGGTTCAGGTATCGGGTTATCCCTGGTAAAACAGCTGGCCGATAAGTATCATGCTGAAATTACCGTCACGGATAATCAGCCGCAAGGCAGTATCTTTAACATTGATTTCCCGAATGAAAAAGAAAGATGAAGATTTTTTTAGATTTTCTTCAAGCATTTTTGATTCTTTTTTTCGAAGGACTTGTTATTCTAAATATATAGAAAAAAGGAATAGACGAATAATTGGAGGAATGAAATATGAAAAAAACAATGATTTTATTCGGAGTCGCAGCTCTAGGATTATTGGCAGGTTGTACACAAAATAACACGGGAAATTCTGAACCTGCACAAAACAGCAGTTCCAGCTCAGCAGTCGCATCATCAAGTGAACCAACTTCTTCGCAAGCTGTGGACACCTCTTCAAGCAGTGCAGCCATTGCAAATGGCGGCTTGCCTGCTGTGAAAGTAGAAGAAGCGATCCAAATCTTCCAAGACAAATATCCAGATGCAGCAATCACTTCGATTGATTTGGATACTTCTTTTGGCAAATACTTCTATCAAGTAGAAGGTGTCGATGATACCAATGAGTATGAGATGAAGATTGATGCAGAAACAAAAGCAACTTCTGAAGAAAGAACGGAAAAACTAGATGCCGATGAACAAAATGGGGTTAAAAAACAAGAAGATCAATTGGATCTAACCAACTTGCGTTCATTGGAGGAGATTTCCAATCGTGCTGTGAAAGAAGCTGGCGGAGGTCAAGCCACAGACTGGGATCTTGATAAAGAAATGAATGTCACCTATTGGGAAGTCAAAGTTGAAAATGGCAACAAAAAAACAGACGTCAAAATCAATGCCCAAACAGGAGAAGTCTTAGAAACTGAACAAGATGACTAGATAGCGTTTCAGCTAGCGAGCACGAAAAAAGCAAGGCAGCGAATAATGAAACTTACGGTAGTAAGCATTCTTTCGCTGACTTGCTTTTTATTGATTTGGCTTTACTTCTGTGAGAGGCTTGACTCGTCCGCCTATTTTTGCTGCAAAGGCTTCCGACTGCTTCCGATCTTCAAAAATCCACAACTTATCCGGTATTTTTTCACGAGTGCGACGACCATCTTTGCCGATGTAACCATGCAAGACTTTAACAACATACATTGTCATCATCCTCCCATAAAAATTACCTTTGATTATACAAAAAAGTTGTTCAAATGCAATTAATCTGCCTTATGGCTCATTTTTTTGTATCAGCCGATAACGTGGCATAATCCGAGAACACTTGATGGATTTCAGGAAAACTACGCTTCAAATGCACGAGACGATTGGTTTCTTTACTCAAAAAGCAATGTTTGGAAGACCCGGTCGTGACTAACCGATTATTTGCCGTTTGATAGATTTCATAACGAAAATCAAGCCGAGTACCGGTATATTTATCTACGAGGACATCAATGCGGACCTGATCCTCGTAACGAATCATTTCTTTGTATTGGGCATTGACTTCAAGGACGGGAACAATCAAGCCAGCTTCTTCAATTTTATGGTAGGGTAATTGTAAAAAAGCCAGCATATCGACCCGTGCTTCTTCAAACCAGCGAATATAATTTGCATGATGAATGATCGCCATCTGATCGGTTTCGTAATAATGAGGTCGGCGGATATATCCGGGATATAAGGACATCATCTTTGCTCCTTTTCATAACTGTTTTACCAGTAGCATGTACAAAAATATCAAAGATTTCTTTTGTAAAGAGATTATTTGAATTCAGCAAACAATTGATCAATTGCTTGATAGTCCGTTGTTGATAAATGGATATCTAATGCTTTTGCATTATCAGCAACTTGACTAGCTTGTTTTGCTCCTGGAATCACGGCTGCAACGGCTGGATTTTTCATGTACCAAGCCAGCACAAGCTGTGGAACGGTTGCGTCATACGTAGCTGCAATTGGTCGCAAGTGATCGACAGCAGTGATGATTTTTTTGAAGCGATCCCCTTGAAAGTCGGGCTGCTTACTGCGGATATCATTTTGGGCAAAGGTAGTTTCTTGCGTATATTTTCCAGTCAGCAATCCGGAAGCTAGCGGAAAGTATGGAACGAAACTGATTGAGTGCTCGGCCAAATAAGGGAAGAGTTCAGATTCAGCTTGGCGATGGATCAAGCTGTATTCGTCTTCTACAACATCCACATACCCTTCAGCGTTAGCTTCTTTTAATTGTTCCAGTGTAAAGTTAGAGACACCGATCGCCCGAATTTTCCCAGCTTCTTTTAGTTGATGAAGTGCACGAATCGCTTCATTTTTTGGTGTCGTTTCATCAGGAAAATGAATGTAAAAGATATCCAGATAATTGGTTTTTAAACGTGTCAGTGCATCTTCCACTGCTTGCGTTAAAAATTCCGGAGAGTTATCCATTTTACTTGGATCATCTAACCGATGGGCTGCTTTGGTAGCAATGATCACTTGATTGCGGTCGAAGGCTTCCTCTTGTAAAACCTCACCAATCAGTTCTTCTGAACGGCCTTCGCCGTATCGATACGCGGTGTCGATCAGATTGATCCCATTGCGCAACGCCGTCCGCAGGATTTCTTTTCCCTCTTCTTCATCCAAATTTGGAAATAGATTATGGCCGCCGATGGCATTTGCGCCTAAGCCAAGCGAGCGTACATAAACTTGTGATTTGCCGATTTGAACATCTGTCATAACGTTATTCCTCCTTTTATTCTCTGTTTTTAGTGTAAAGGAAAAAACTGAAAAAAGATATTCAAAAGTAATGAAAAAGCGGATGAAACAGCTTGACATTTTCAAGGGATTCTTGTAGTTTATAGGTAATATCGAAAATCTGTGAAAGATCGAGTACGTCATTTTGAACCTTCAAAGAGAAAACTGCCATGGCTGCAAGCAGTTTAGGGAAAATGCCGGAAAGACAATCTGGAGATGAACAGAAGAAAAGCTGTTCCGTGAACGAGCGTTAATCGAAAGGAGAATGAAAGTTCTCGAATTTTAGGTGGTACCGCGTGTAATAACTCGCCCTTGTGTAGAAAACAAGGGCGAGTTTTTTGCTGTGAATCACTGCGACTGACCTGCGCGAAGCAGGGCAGAGCAGATGATGAACAGTAGTAGGAGACCGGAGGGAACGTAGTCACCGTTTTCCGAATCACTGCGACTGGTCTGCGTGAAGCAGGGCAGAGCAGATGATGAACAGTACTAGGAGACCGGAGGGAACGTAGTCACCGTTTTCCGAATCACTGCGACTGGTCGAAGACCAGAGCAGATGATGAACAGTAGTAGGAGACCGGAGGGAACGTAGTCACCGTTTTCCGAATCACTGCGACTGGTCTGCGCGAAGCAGGGCATGCAAGTTCTAGCGATAGCTTAGAAGTGACTGTAGGCGTAACGAGTAGACGATGAAGGATAACGGAATTTCCCACAATGAATCAAATCAGCATAGTTATAATGGATACATACGATCGTTTTAAGCCGATCGAAGAACCCACATTAGGAGGATGAAAACATATGAGTTATCAACGTCCAAAAGGCACCAATGATATTTTACCGGGAGAGTCTGAAAAATGGCAATTTGTTGAAGAAACGGCCCGATTGGTTTTTCGTGATTACCAATACAATGAAATTCGTACCCCGATTTTTGAACATTTTGAAGTCATTGCCAGAAGTGTAGGCGATACAACCGATATCGTTTCAAAAGAAATGTATGATTTCTATGATAAAGGCGAACGGCACGTGACATTGCGTCCGGAAGGTACCGCACCAATTGCTCGTTCTTACGTTGAAAATAAACTTTTCGGTCCAGAATACAACAAGCCTTACAAAGTCTTTTATATGGGGCCAATGTTTCGCTATGAACGACCACAAAAAGGGCGCTTACGTCAATTCCACCAAATTGGTGTAGAAACATTTGGTTCTGCGAATCCTGCGACGGATGTTGAAACCATGGCGATGGCAATGGATTTCTTTAAACAATTGGGATTGAGTAAGCTGCGTTTGGTAATCAATTCTTTAGGGGATAAAGAAACCCGGAAAAATTATCGTCAAGCATTGATCGATTATTTGGCGCCTCACGAAGCGGAATTAAGTGAAGACTCAAAACGCCGATTGCATGAAAATCCGTTACGGGTCCTAGATAGTAAAGACAAACGAGATCAACAGTTTGTTGCGGATGCTCCTTCGATTTTGGATTATTTAAGTCCGGAAGCGAAAGCCCATTTTGAAACAGTCATCACGATGTTGGATGCTTTGGACATTCCTTATGAGATCGATTCAAATATGGTTCGGGGGCTGGATTATTATACCCATACTATTTTTGAGATCATGAGCGAAGCACCAAAAATGGGGGCACAAGCGACAATCTGTGCCGGTGGACGTTATGACCATCTCGTCGAAGAATTAGGTGGCCCACAAACACCAGGTTTTGGTTTTGCGATGGGCATAGAACGTATACTGATCACGATGGAAGCCGAAGAAGTAGTCATTCCAGCATTGAATGAATTAGATGCCTACGTTGTCGGTCTAGGCGAAGCGACCAACATGGAAGCCTTGAAAGTCGTACAGGCAATTCGGAATTTCGGCTTTTCAGCAGATCGCGATTTCATGAATCGCAAAGCGAAAGCCCAATTCAAATCGGCGGACAAGCAAGGGGCACGTTTAGTGTTGACTCTAGGTGAAAATGAATTAGTAGAACAAGTGATCAACATCAAATCAATGGCGAGCCGAATCGAGAAACAATTTCCGCTAGCCGATCTGTATGATCATTTCGACGAAATTTATGATGAAATGACCACAATTTTAATCAAGCAAGGAGAAGAAGAATGAGTAAACGTACAGTGTATTGCGGGCGTGTATCAGAAGCCCATTTGGAACAAACGGTTACCTTAAAAGGATGGGTCCAAAAGCGCCGCGACTTAGGCGGAGTGATTTTTATTGATCTACGGGATAGAGAAGGAATCGTGCAAGTTGTCTTCAATCCGGAAGTATCAAAAGAAGCATGGGCGATCGCAGACACTTGTCGTAGCGAGTATGTGCTAGAAGTGACAGGGAAAGTCATTCATCGGGCTCCAGAAGCCATCAATCCCAAAATGACAACGGGCCGTTTTGAAGTAATGGTTAGCGAGATCACTATTTTGAATACCGCTAAAACACCAGCTTTTTCTATCGAAGACGATCAAATCGTAGGGGACGAAACCCGTTTGAAATATCGTTATTTGGATTTACGCCGTCCCAAAATGACTAAAAATATCATGATGCGGGCAAAAACGACGCAAGTGATTCGTCATTTCTTGGATACCAACGATTTTCTAGATATCGAAACTCCTTATTTAGCGAAATCAACGCCAGAAGGAGCCAGAGACTATCTTGTGCCTTCACGGGTCTATCCAGGGCACTTTTATGCATTGCCGCAATCACCACAGATTTTCAAACAACTATTGATGGGTGCTGGATTCGATCGGTACTATCAAATCGTTCGTTGTTTCCGGGATGAAGACTTGCGGGGAGACCGTCAGCCTGAATTCACCCAAGTCGATATTGAAACAACCTTTTTGACAGCAGAAGAAATTCAAGCTTACACAGAGGAATTGTTAGTCAATGTGATGCGAGAAGTCAAAGGAATGGAAATCACTACACCGTTTCCGCGCTTAACTTATGATGAAGCGATGGCACGTTATGGCAGTGACAAACCAGACACTCGTTTCGACATGGAATTGATCGATCTGTCTGAAACAGTAAAAGATGTTGACTTTAAAGTTTTCCAAATGGCGCTTGAAAACGGCGGTGTGGTAAAAGCATTGAATGCTAAAGGCGCTGCGGATAAATATTCTCGTAAAGACATGGATAACTTGGGGCATTACGCAGGACAATTTGGCGCCAAAGGATTAGCATGGGTCAAAGTTGAAGAAGATGGCTTGAAAGGGCCGATCGCCAAATTCTTGACCGATGCGACAGCAGCGATCATTGCTGCTACGAATGCAGAAGTAGGCGATATTTTGATGTTTGGCGCAGACAAATTCGAGATCGTTTCAGCTGCATTAGGAGCGATTCGCAGTAAATTAGGCAAAGAATTAGGCTTGATCGATGAAAGCAAATTCAATTTCTTATGGGTTACAGATTGGCCGCAATTTGAATACGATGCAGAAGCAGGCCGCTACGTTTCCGCGCACCATCCGTTTACGATGCCTAAAGCAGAAGATGTGCCATTGTTGGCTACTGATCCGGCAAAAGTCTATGCAGAAGCTTATGATATCGTCTTGAACGGTTACGAACTAGGCGGCGGTTCCCTGCGGATCCATCAACGGGCAGTTCAGGAACAAATGTTTGAAACCCTTGGTTTCTCACGCCGCGAAATGGAAGAGCAATTTGGTTTCTTGTTAAACGCATTGGACTATGGCTTCCCACCACACGGCGGAATTGCATTGGGCTTGGACCGGTTAGCGATGTTGCTTGCTGGTGAAGAAAATATTCGTGAAGTGATCGCATTCCCTAAAAATGGGAAGGCAGCAGATCCAATGTCACAAGCACCAAGCAAAGTGGCGCCATTACAATTGTTTGAATTGAATATTGATGTCACTACAATGGACGAAGACTAACTACAAAGCCAGTAAATGACGAACGAATGATGAATGAAATAGACGATTAAGAAAATTCCATGAGAATTTATCTATTTCTTTCATTGTTCGTTTCTTTTTTTACTAACTGAAGTATAATAGGAGCAAATCAACAAAGCGAGGCTCTTGAATGAAATGAATACCCTCTTTAAATGGATGCCACACCCTGACTATGCCAGTAAACTATCGTTTTCGATCGTTTATGCGATTTTATCGGCGATCGCAGTCAATATTTTCTATCAACCGGGGAAAATTTATTCTAGCGGGATCACGGGGGTAGCGCAAATTCTAACCACCGTTTCTAAAGACTGGATTGGGATCTACATCCCAGTGTCAGTGGCGTTATTATTGCTGAATATCCCACTTTTTTTTCTGGGCTGGTTCAAAATCGGTCATAAGTTTACAATCTTCACGGGAATCACAGTAGTGTTGACGTCTATATTTGTGCAGATCCTTCCTGAAGAAACGCTGACCACCGATCCAATGATTTGCGCGATTTTCGGCGGCGCCATCAATGGTGCCGGAATCGGCTATGTGTTAAAAAGCGGTCTTTCCTCTGGCGGATTGGATTTCGTGAGTATCGCAATCCGAAAACGGACAGGGAAAACCATTGGCTCCATCTCGATTTTTTTCAATATTGCCATCATGTTCGCTGCGGGAATCTTGTTTGGTTGGCAGTATGCTCTCTATAGTGCGATTGCAATTTTTGTCAGCGGCAAAGTGACAGATGCGGTCTTTACTAAGCAGAAAAAAATGCAGGTAACGATCATTACTCGTAGTCCTGAGGAAGTTATTCATACCATTCAGAAAAGCCTGCGTCGGGGAATCACGATCATCAATGAAGCAGAAGGGGCCTATAAACATGACAAACAGACTGTCTTATTGACAGTGGTTACTCGTTTCGAGTTGCCGATGCTGCGTTCAGCTATGAAGGAAGCAGATCCGAGAGCTTTTGTTAGTATTGCTGAAAATGTCCAAATATTAGGCCGTTTCTATGAAGAAGAATTATAAGCAGACCGCTTAGATCTAGGGACTGTGCCATAAGTTATCATCCAACAAGTTAAACCGAATCATATTCTATTGCTATGATGGCTTCCTCTGACAATTGCGACGAGGAGCCACTGCACCGCAGAAGCAATACTAGTGCCTGTGCCATAAAGTTATCATCCAACAAGCTAAACCGAATCATGTTCTATTGCTATAATGGTTTCCTCTGACAATTGCGACGAGGAGCCACTGCACCGCAGAAGCAATACTAGTGCC
>NZ_JALAHI010000104.1 GCF_022711995.1 Enterococcus sp. | reverse complement strand
GTCAGTGACGGCTGATTCTACCCTCTATTTTTCTTTTTGGATTATAGTGAGAAGTGAGAGAAAGCTCGAACATAGTTCCATGAGCGTAGTATAAGCCCGCAGTAAAAACCGAGCTTCTTCACTGACATTCTTGAATCAGGTTTAAGTATGTTGGGGCTTCGAGCCCGTGTATAGGAAATTGGAATCGGAATGATTGAGTGAAGAACTTTCGAAAACAGAAAGAAGGATTTATATGGCAACTGTTATCGCATTAGATGTTTCAAAGGGAAAAAGTTTTTATGTGATTTATCAAGAAATGACTTGTCTTTATGAAGGTGAAATCACACATACCAAAAGCGGGTTTCAAGAGTTACTTGCTCTTATTGAGCGTTTGCCTGAAATGCCAGAAATTGTGTTTGAATCGACAGGTATTTACTCTCGACCAGTAGAAACTTTTTGTCAAACGAATCAGTTGATGTATTATGTTTTAAACCCACTTCAAGCCAAACAACAGATGGAAAAGGAATCTTTGAGAAAATGGAAGACCGATAAACGGGATGCTCATCGATTAGCACAAACTCATTGGAATAATTCGAGGACAAAGACTACTCCAGCCGAACCGCTCTATCAAGAGCTTAGAGACCTTTCAAGATTCTATCAAGAAATCATGGATGAAATCGGACGTATGCGCATGCATTTGCACAACGCGATCCAGCTAACATTTCCTGAACTTGAACGAGTATTGTCAAACAGACTTACGTCATACGGATTAACCATGATTGCTCAATACCCTCATCCATCATTCGTGTTGAAGCAATCTAGAACGATCATCAAAAATCAATTAATGAACGCTACCGCAAAGAAAATATCAGATAATCGTGCAAGAAACAAAGCAGAGGAACTGATTGCTTATGCCAAAGATTCCTATCCAGCTGTTTCTGAAACGGCAATACCCGTCGCAAAAACACGCTATTATGCGGAGCAGCTACAAGTTCTTTTAAATCAGAAAGAAATCTTAGCGAAACAAATGATTGAATCTGCCAAACGGCTAGAAGAGTTTTCTATGATCGCTAGTTTTCCTGGGATTGGTGAGCTCAGTGCGGCTCAGTTCATTGGTGAGCTAGGAGACCTTCGTCGGTTTTCTGATTCTAGAAAAGCCAACGCTTATATAGGTATTGACATAAGGCGCTATCAATCTGGAAAATATTTAGCACAAGACCACATCAATAAACGTGGAAATCCAAAAGGTCGAAAAATTCTCTTTTTTATTATCAAAAATATGATCAGAGCCCAACATGCGGCGCCGAATCATGTCGTCGATTACTATTACAAATTAAAAAAGCAACCCCTCCCGAAAAAAGAAAAGGTTGCCATCGTAGCTTGTATGAACAAGCTGCTAAAGTGTCTCCATGCCATGGTTAGGAATGGGACAAGGTACGATTACTCGTACACGGTCTCAATGGACCATTAATATAAGATAATTATACCACTATTTCCTCTCTTTAAAAAAATGAACAAAGTGAGGGTTATTTGACATGGGTAAAGATACTTAACAATCATATTAATAAAATTAAATTGACACTCTTTTTCGTTTCCCTTGACTAATCGTAGGAAAAGAACTGTGACAGCACTTCAAACAAACCGTTTAGCCAAAGGCACAAGGAATTGTTCCTATGGTTCAGTTGATCCTTTGGCTGATTGAAGAGAAGGGGTTCTCCTACCAGCTATGATCGTTGCGTCTGTTTTTGCATCTGTTACAGTTCTCGTTTTGCTTGTTAAGGATGAAGGAAAACCATTTTACAGGTTATTGACAGCTGTTAAATGGAACATTTGGGTTGCGTAATCACCAGATAGTGCAGGATCAATATAGAAGCCCATTTGCATCAATTCATCGCCGCCAATTTCAGTTTCTCCCATTCGATATAATAAGTCTGCCTCTAATCCAGCTAACTTGAGGGTGACCAGTGGTGCAGATGCTTCGGTCAATACGCGGAAATAGAAAACGATGGCTTCTTGTTTATCCTCTGAGACATACATCCAAGCCGTATCATTGCCTTCAAAAGGACTTAATAAACGGACAAAGGTACCGTATTGGAAGAGGCGCCGATGGGTTTTGTAAAAGGCCACTTGCTCTTTGATCGCCTGTTTTTCTTCAGGAGATAATGACGTCAAATCCAGTTCATAACCTAACACCCCAGACATCGCCACATTGCCGCGAATCGCTAAATCCGTCATCCGCCCGGTCTGATGGTTAGGGACCGCAGAAACATGGGAACCCATACTAGAAGTCGGATACGACAAACTAGTGCCATATTGAATTTTCAAACGGGCGATTGCATCGGTGTTATCACTGGTCCAAATTTGCGGCATATAATATAAGAAGCCGGCATCAAAGCGACCGCCGCCGCCTGAACATCCTTCAAACAAAATATTCGGATAAGCAGTCGTCAACTGCTCTAAAAAGTCATAAAGCCCTAACATATAGCGATGGAAGACTTCCCCTTGTTGCGTGGGTTCCAATAACAAAGAGTAAACATCGGTCATATTGCGGTTCATGTCCCATTTGATATAATCGATCGGAACTTCTTCAAAAATCGCCGTGAGTCGCGCCAAAAGATGGTTGCGAACATCTGCTCGGGAAAAATCTAAGACCCACTGACTGCGGCTCAAAGCCGGTGGCCTTCCAGGAACTTTCAAGACCCAGTCTGGGTGCTGACGATAGAGTTCACTGGCTTCTGAAATCATCTCAGGTTCTAACCAGAGACCAAACTTCAAACCTTTCTGATGAACTTTTTCTGCAAATCCCCGCAGTCCGGAAGCTAGTTTTCCTTTGTTTTCATACCAGTCTCCTAATGAAGTCAAATCATTTTCTCGGGCACCAAACCAACCATCATCTAAAACAAACAGTTCAATTCCCAAAGCTTTGGCTTCATCAACGATCTGCTCTAACTTTTCTTCATTAAAATCGAAATAAGTAGCTTCCCAATTATTGATCAATGTTGGTCGCTCCGCAAGCTTGTGCTTCCCGCGGATAAGATGGCGGTCATAAAAACGATGATAGGTTTGTGACATTTGGTTGAGTCCTTGGTCACTAAACACCGTCACAACTTCTGGGGCTTGGAAACTTTCTTCTGGATCCAAATTCCAAGCAAAACGATAGCTGTTGATCCCCATAATGACTCGTGTTTGCCCATAAGGATCCTTTTCAATCACGGTTTCATGATTGCCGCTATATAGCAGACTGAACCCATAGCATTCCCCCGTAAATTCTGTGGTTGTCGGATCAGCTAAAACAACGAAAGGATTTTGCTGATGACTGCTGGCCCCTCGTTTGCTGTCGAGTTTCTTGATCCCCGTTTGAACCACTTCTCGAGTAATCTGCCGCTCTTTCGCCCAAGCACCATTTAGCTGGATCAGCTCAAAGGGCCGATTAGAAAAATCCAGTGACTGACTGGCAAGTTGACGAATCACAATTGTTTCGCTGCTATGATTTTTTAGCATACTCGAGCGAATGATCGCTGGGGTGTCGGCAAAGAGACTGTAGGTCAAAATCAACTCAAGGGCAGCAATGTCATCCCGCAAAGTGATTTGCAGCGTTTCGATTTCCTTTGTTTCACCATAGGTTTGCGGTAAACCAGCAAGTGCTGGCTTGCCATGACTGATTTCATGGCTATGGTACATAAAATGAGCACTATGGCTTCCGTTGGCTTGCTGAATATCGTACGCCGCTTCACGAAAATCACCAAACCCATTGCCAGGAAACTCAAGCATCAATGTATCCAATGAAAACAAGCGATCTGTACTACCTGCTGGATTCGGCGAGAAGGAACGATCGAATCGCGGGTAGCGGTAATGGCCCGAATACTGGTTGAGCTGCTTGCCAAAATAGAGATGGGCCAAGTTGCCCCCTTCTTCAATTTGGATCACATAACTGACTTGTTGGTTGCTCAAATGGAAAATCTGGTTTTTCTTATCAAAATGAATCATCACGTTACCTCTTCTTTATTCTTTATTTCACAGATCCCAACATGCCTTGAACGAATTGCTTTTGCAACACGAAAAAGATAATCGCGGTTGGTAAAGTCGCAATCACAATGCCGCACATCATCATACCGTAATCAGGTGTATACGATGCCCCCATCGCTGATAATACTAACGGAACTGTCCGTTTATCCGGCGACTGCAAAGCAACTAACGGCCATAAATAATTGTTCCAGCTATTCATAAAGGTGATGATAGCAGCTGCTGCATAGGTATTTTTGGCTGTTGGCATATAGACCCGGAAGAAAATACTTAGTTCATTTAACCCATCGATACGAGCTGCTTCCACTAATTCTTTGGGAAAAGCTTTGATGTTTTGACGGAAGAAGAAAATCAGAAACGCTGTACAAACAGAAGGTAAAATCACCACTGCAAAAGTATTGATTCCGATGGGAGTTCCGCTAAGCTGACTAAACATCCGATACAAAGGAATCATCAATGCGGCAAATGGGACCATCATGGATAAAAGTAAAATATTGAAGATACGGTCTTTGGTTTTGGTTCGATAGATTTCAAAGCCATAGCCAGCCATGGAAGAAAACAGTAAAGCAAAAACAGTCGTAATCACAGCAATCACGGCGGAATTACCTAAAGCACGGGTAAAATTCAATTCTGAAGCAAACAGGTTTTGAAAATTGATCACCAGTTGATCCCCAATCATGATTTTTCCTGCCACGATATCAAAGGTTTGATTGGTCATTCCCAAAATCATCCAAACAAATGGAAAAATGGAGACAAAGGCCAACAGGCCCAAGAAAAGATATTTTACGCTTAAAGAGAATGTTTTCAATTTTCTTTCCCTCCTAATTTTGTTTGGATCACAGACAAGACGACGATAGCAACCACGATCACAAAGGAAACAGCTGCTGCATAGCCAAAGTTCGGGGTGAATTTATAACTCAGATTATAAATATACTGCGAGAGTGTCGTAGTGGCATTGGCAGGTCCGCCACCTGTGATATTTTGTACTTCATCAAATAACTGCAGTGTTCCGATGGTTGACGTAATCGTTGTAAATAAAATAATTGGCCGTAAATTAGGGATTGTTATTTTGAAGAATTGATCCCATTTAGTCGCACCATCAATCTCAGCGGCTTCGTAAATGCTAGGTTCAATATTTTGCATACCAGAGATAAAGAAAATCATGTTATAGCCTGTCCAACGCCATGTAATGGCAAAGATGATCAATACTTTTGCCCAAAAAGGATCCGTTAACCAAAGGATCGGCGTATCGATCAGATGGATCTGCAGCAAAAAATTATTGACTAATCCATTGGCAGAAAACAAACTTTTCATGATCAGCGAATAAGAGACCAGTGACGTAATACAAGGCAAAAAGAGCGCCGTTCGGAAAAGGCCTTTGAATTTTAGTTTCTTGTCATTTAATATGTTTGAAACGATCAGTGCCAAAAACAGCATGATCGGAACTTGGATCAATAAGTATAAAAACGTATTGCCAAAAGCCTTCTTAAAGGTTGAGTCACTCAGCATCCGCTGATAATTTCCCAAGCCATTGAATGACATCGTTGTCGGTGGTCCCGATTGAAAAGAAGTAAAAAGAGCTGAAATCATAGGAACAAATACTAATAATGTAATCAAGATCACAGGTAATGAAATAAATGCGTTGCCATTCGCAAACCAGTTTTTTGATTTATTTTTCATGGTGATTCCTCCTTTAGACGGCGCTACGGCGATTAAAAACCAAGAAGCATACGAAGACTGTTCAACAACTCCCTCGTAACCACGGGGGAATTGTTGAAACCAGCAAGGATCATTCGTATCTTCTTCGTTGATTAGGAAACCATAGCGAAACGAATTGCTTAGTTTGCGATTTGTGCTTCTACTTGTGTTTGGGCTTCATCTAACACTTTATCAATGTCTTCGCCATTGATTACTCGTTGTAAGCTTTCTGTCAATACAGATTCGATGGCATAGGTATGATTCCCGTAGTTGACTGCTGGAATTTCCTGAGACCATTGCGAGAAGTCTTGGAAGACTTTTTGTCCCCCGTAGAAATCAAGGCCTGAAGTATACTCTTTCGTTTCTTCTGCAGCATTCATGGTTGAGACTAACCCGATTTCTGTTGCCAATGTTCCCATCAATTCTTTATTTGAAGCAAAGGTATTATCTAAGAAGTCTTTGGCATTTTCTTCGCCAGCTACGCCTTTGATCACATACCAGCCTGCGCCACCAATGCTGGATGCATTCACTGATTTGCCGCCTGCCAATGCTGGAATCGGTGCAATCGCCCATTTACCGCTTTGATCTTCAGCTCCTTGAATGGTACTAGAATACCAAGCGCCAGTTGGTGCTGCTGCCACATTTCCGGACTGAACCGCATTGACACCGCCATCCCAGTCAGAAACTTGTTCAACTAATCCTTCATTCAATAGCGTAGCCAAGACATTCAAGCCCGCTTTAAATGATTCATTGTCTTTGATCGTTACTGTCGTGCCGTCTTCACCGGTATACCATTCGCCGGCTGACTGCATGATGATCCGAGCCAATCCAAGATCACTTGGATCTAATGACATCATGGCATGGCCGGTTTTTTCTTTGACATCTTTGGCAATGCGAATAAAGTCATCCCAGGTGATGTCCTCAAGATCAGCAGCTTCATACCCCGCATCGGCTAAATAATCAGTTCGGTAAAACAATCCAGCTACCCCACTATCAAAGGGAACGCCATAGATGACATCATCGATTTTGTTGACAGCGAACTTATAACTAGAAAAATCATCTTCATTGACGATATCCGTTAAATCACTGAAAGCATCCGGATAAGAAGATAAATAGCCTTGAATACGATAATCCTCGATCAACACGATGTTCGGTAACCCATCGGTATTTCCTGATGCAAGGCTAGTGTTTAATTTTTGGACGATATCATCTTGTGACATCGTCACTACTTCTACATCAACATCTTTATTTTCATAAACTTTCTTGGCTTCATTGACCGCTTTAATATTGAAGGTTTCATCCCAAGCCCAGACTGTTACTTTATCAGAGGACTCTCCAGAATCTCCGGTGCTGGCGTTATTGCTGCCGCAAGCAGTCAGTGTGAGTAGCGTAGCGGCGGTCACGAGTGATGCAATCAATTTTTTCATTTTTTCTCCCTCTTTCCTTTTAAGTACATTGTTACTATACACTGGACTTGTAAACGGATACAACGTTTCTGAAAGAGCTTACTAAAATAGTCCAAAAATAGAAAATTTTTACCAATACCGTTCTTATTTGAAAGCGTTTATACTAGAATAAAGAAATAGGGGGGATACCATGCAACATTTACATACGGTCTTACTCGTAGATGACGAGTCCACGATCCGTGATGGATTAAAACATATGATCCGCTGGGAACAAGAAGGGTTCCGACTGTTGGGAGCTGCCGCCAACGGACAAGAAGCTTTGACACTGATCCAACAACTACAACCTGAGATCGTCATCACTGATTTAAAAATGCCTCAAATGGACGGCATCCAACTAACAAGGGTGATTCAGCAGCAATATCCGAGTATCCACTTTCTGGTATTAAGCAGTTATGATGACTTCCAATATGTCAGCCAGTCATTCAAAAATGGCGCCATCGATTATTTATTGAAGCCAACCTTGACACCGGCACTCTTAGTAAAAGCACTCCATGGGATTCGGGAAAAAATGACAGATGCCCGACAAGGGACTAGTGAGATTCCACTGCAAGAATCGTTGAACCGTTATCTAGCCGGTTATGAAGAACCGCTGCTTCCTTTTATGGACTATTTTGATTTGACTGTCCAGCAAAAACTCTGTTTTCTTTACACCAATGGCAGTTATTTTCGCTCCTCGGAACAGCTTTTTCATGCGCTGACAGAATTTTCGCAATCAAAGGCCTGCTTAAAAACATTGGCTTTTAAGACTAGTCATAATGATGCAGGACTATTGATCAGTTATATGGAAGACAGTGACTTCTATTGTCCTTTGAAAAAGTGTTTGGAACAATTGACTTATACCGAACCGAATGCCTTTTTTACCCTTGGACGTCCCTTTGAACGAATGGAAGACTTACGTCCTGCTTTTTTGGCAATCAAAGAAAAAAGCCGTGAACAATCCTTTTTTTACAAACAGCAAAGACTTGTTTTCGAAACAGAGCTTTTTCCTTATATGGAAAGTGATCGTTTTGACACGAAAAAATTTTTGCGGGCATTATTAGATAATAACTTTTTGTTGGGAATTACCCGTATCGAGGACTATTTCAATGAAATGATCTTGTCGAATGTCGATCCTAACTTTCTAAAGCAGCAAGCCAGCAGTATCTTTTATACATTGTTGTCACGACTAGAAGAAGAATTTCCTACCGCCCCTCGCTTTAGCCGCTTGCGGGCAGAATTTCTCCACGAGATTGGCCATGTCTTATACTTAGAAGATTTCTCAGATTTATTACTGTCTACGATCGACGAGATTCGCCAACAATTGACAACGCTTTCTCCAATTGATGAAGATGATCTGTTGGTTTCGATTCAACGGTTCATTCAAGACAATTATATGAAGAGTCTTTCACTCTCTGAATTAGCCGAAACTTTTCACTTTAGTTATACCTATTTGTCTGCTTTTCTCTCCTCAAAATTAAAAATGAGCTTCTCTGACTATTTGAAAAATACGCGCTTGGAACGAGCCAAGGAATTATTGATCCAGTCCGAATTAAATCTGTCAGAGATCAGCGAGGCCGTGGGTTATTCCGATATCAGTTATTTTTCTCGGATCTTTAAAAAAGAATTTCAGGTTACGCCTTCTAAGTATCGGCGGTTGAATCAATTATGAGAATCCAGCAGTGGCTCAAAAAAAATGAATTATTCAGTCGCATCTTTCTGTTTGTCATCGTTGGAGTCATCAGTGTGTGTCTATTAACAGTGATCGTTATCTACGGCCGTTCCAAAGATGCTTATGTCGCATCCTATCAAAGTTCGAATCGCTTGCTTCTGGATAAAATCCAAGAAGATTACGAGCGTTTGAATGAGAATATCAACCGTATTTTTGATGTCGTTGATGAAAGTAAAGCCGTCGAAAACTACTTGAAAGGAGAATTGAATCAAGGGCGAACGATTTTAGAATTTACGGAACAAATGAAAGATACTCGTTCGCTTTTTCAAACGATTCCTTCCAACTTGGTCTTGATTGGAACCAATGGCCGATCCTTCTTTCAAAACGACGCAGTGCGAAATCAGTCGGTGGAAGACTTTCTGGCAAGTGATTTCACACGACAAATCAATGAAAATGAAGCGATTAGCCAGTACTATTTTCTGGAACAAGGATTGAGTACCTCCACCAGTCATTCCCCTGGGTTGATGTATGTACGCAAATTGATGAAGGACGATGCCTTGTTTGGCTATGCGCTGATTTTTTTGAAAGAATCGGACTTTTCTTCTATCTATCGGCAATTGTTAGATACAACATTGCATACTATTTATGTGGTCAATGACCAAGGACAGATTTTGTCCACTTCTGAAACCCAAGAACTCGGGGCTGTTTTTGATCCAGCCATGATTGAAGACAAACAAGACTCTGTCAACCAGATGCCGCTTTATTCTTATCAGTTCACATTCTATGATCTACTGGATGAATCACATTTGGTCCGCAACATGAATCTGATCAAACCAGCAGTATGGATCGTTGTTGTTAGCATTTTACTGTTTAGTTTGTTGGCTTTCTGGATCATTCGATCGATCACACAACCCATCTATCAATTGATCGACAAATTGCCGGCAGTCACACAGGGAGATTTCAGCAATAAAGTCTCCATCAATGGTACCTATGAAACCCAAGAACTTGGACGGGCCTATAATTTGATGCTGGAGGATTTAGAATCCTATGTCGATCATTTAATGGTCACAGAAGCGGAAAAACGCAAATTTGAGATTCGTTCCTTACAAATGCAGATCCAGCCCCATTTTATTTACAATACATTGACAGCCATCAAGTTTTTGATTTGGCAAAATGAACAGGAAAAAGCGACTCAAGCCATCGATAGCTTCGTTCAGCTGCTCCGCCATACGTTCAATCGTAAAGAGATCGTACCGTTAAAAGATGAATTAGCCATTGTAGAAGAGTATTTGGTACTAATGAATGTTCGCTATGGTGACCGAATCCAATCAACGATTTTCTCTGCCGATGGCTGTGAAAATTGCTTGGTTCCAAAAATGATTTTGCAACCCATCATCGAAAATGCCTATCTTCATGCCTTCCCCGAAGCAGAAAAAGGGTATATCCAAATTTTTTCTCGCATTGGTAAATTGGGACTGGTCATTGAAATCATTGATACGGGTATCGGCTTTGATGACGCCTCCTCCCTGAATAAGCAACAGACAATCGAACATTATTCTGGTATCGGACTGGAAAATATCGATCAACGAATCAAACTGCTCTATGGGGAAAAATACGGGTTGACTGTCGACTCTCGTGTCAATGAAGGAACCACGGTTCGTCTCCTTTTGCCAAACCAACAAGCGGACTAAAACAAAAAGCCAACCATATCTGCTCTGGCAATCTTTCTCAGAGCGGATACGGTTGGATCCTTTTTGTTTCTAATTACTTAAATTTTCGCCATTGGAGGCAATCACTTGCTGATACCAGCTAAATGACTTTTTCTTCCGACGTTCCAACGTGCCGTTTCCTTCGTTGTCACGGTCGACATAAATATAACCATATCGTTTCTTCATCTCACCCGTCCCTGCAGAAACCAAATCGATACAGCCCCAAGAGGTATAGCCTAATAACTCTACGCCATCTTCATCTATAGCAGCTTTCATGGCTTCGATATGGGCTTTCAAATAGGCGATGCGGTAATCATCGATTATCTCACCAGCTTCATTTGGCTCATCGACAGCCCCTAACCCATTTTCAACAATGAACAAAGGCTTTTGGTACCGATCATACAAATCATTCATAGTGATCCGCAAGCCTAAAGGATCGATTTGCCAGCCCCATTCAGAAGATGCCAAATAGGGATTTTTGATTGTTGGAAATAAATTCCCTGCTGTTTTTTCCACTCCTGAATCTTCGGAAGCTGCTACTCGTGAAGCATAATAAGAAAATGAGATAAAATCAACCGTATGGGCTTTTAACAATGCAGCATCTTCTGGTGTGCATGGAATAGTGATTCCTTTTTTTGCTAGCATTTTTAAGCCATAACGGGGGTATTCCCCTCTTGATTGGACATCAATGAAAAAGTAGTTGCCTCGATCACTTTGTTTGCTTTCCCAAACGTCTTTCGGGTTGCAACTGTAAGGATAATAACTGGCTGCTGCCAACATACAACCTACTTGATTGTTGGGATCGATCTCATGAGCAATCTTAGTCGCTAATGCACTAGCGACTAATTCATGATGGGCAGCTTGATATTTGACTTGTTCTTCGTCTTCCCCTTCTTCAAAGGTTAGCCCCGCGCCCAGAAATGGCGCATGCAAGATCATATTGATCTCATTGAAGGTCAGCCAATAGTGAACCAATCCTTTGTATCGCGTAAAGATGGTACGACACAATTTTTCATAAAATTGGATCATTTTTCGATTACGCCAGCCGCCATAGGTTTTGATCAAATGGATTGGGCAATCAAAGTGTGTAATAGTCACTAGTGGCTCGATTTGATGTTTGCGGCATTCCAAGAAAAGTTCCTCGTAAAAGTGCAAACCTTCTTCATTGGGCACCTCTTCATCTCCATTGGGGAAAATCCGCGACCATGCAAGGGAGAGTCGGTAGGTTTTAAAGCCCATTTCCGCAAACAACGCAATATCTTCTTTAAAACGATGATACATATCGATGGCTTCCTTTGCAGGATAAAAATAGCCTTCTTCAAAGTCCAACATCTTTTTTTTACCAGTGATCACAGCTCGTCGATCGGCCCCAGTTGGAATCACATCGACATTGGCTAAGCCGCGTCCTCCTTGATCATATCCGCCTTCACATTGGTTGGCAGCAGTTGCGCCACCCCATAAAAATCCTTCTGGAAATCCCATTTTCTCTCACATCCCTTGTCTTCTAATTGATGACTTTAATGATTTGTTGTCCAAAGTCGATAGGGCCTTCATTAGCAGTCAAAATGTCCCCAACTTCACCACTATTCGTCACAACGATCGGCGTGATGACCGGATAGCCTTGTGCCTTGATTCCAGCAAGATCGAATTGGATCAATGGGTCTCCTACCGCTACTTTCTGGCCTTTTTCTACTTGGTAGTCGTAGCCTTTGCCATTCAATTTTACCGTGTCGATGCCCACATGGATCAACAATTCGATGCCTTCATCGCTGGTCAACCCTATCGCATGCTTTGTATCAAAAACAGCCGTAACCGTTCCTTGAATCGGTGCAGTGACCATTCCTTCTGCTGGTTCAATCGCTACCCCTTGACCTAAAATTTCTTCTGAAAACATCCCATCATTGACTTGTTTCAAACTCTTTAGCTCACCTTTTAAGGGTGATTTGATTTCAGCGCCACTAAAGTGCTGATTTTCTTTCTTTACTGGCGTTTCTGCCTCTGCTTCACTTACTGGGTCTTTATACAAGAACAATGTCACAATAAAGGTAATCACAATACTGATGGCAGCCCCAATACAGGCATTGATCAAATAGCTTAATGTATCGTCACCGATATAACTTGGCAATGTCAAAAGACCAGGAGACCCACCAGAAAAATTACGTACGCGCATAATTCCCATGAAGAGGCCACCAAATCCACCACCGATCATTGCTGCATAAAGCGGGGTCTTGAAGCGCAAGTTGACACCGTATAACGCTGGTTCAGTAATTCCAAAAAGACCAGTTAAACCAGCTGAGAAAGCTAACTGTTTGATTGTGGTATCTTTTGATTTGATTCCGACACCAATTGCTGCTGCACCTTGGCTGACATTAGAAGCAAGCATTCCTGGATAAATCACTGTATCGTAACCGGCTGTCATCCGATTGTTGATACCGATCGGTACCAGACCATAGTGGGTTCCGGTAGCGACAAAAAGCGGTGAAAATGCACCAATCAACAACGGAACGATCCACGGACTAACACTTTCTAAAGCTTGGATTCCTGAAGAGATGGCTTCACTAATAATATAACCAAGTGGGCCTAACACAACGAGTGCCACTGCTCCCACAATGAAAATCGTCAGCAATGGTTTACTGAAAAACTTGATGGCCTTTGGCGAAACTTTATCAGCAATTGGTTCGATATAAGACATGAACCAGACGCTAAGAATAATCGGGATTACCGATGAGGAATAAGTTACCGGAGAGATTGGCAAGCCAAAGAGTTGGATGCTTCCACCAGCTTCTTTGACAGCATTCACCATCGCAATAAAGTTTGGATGTAAGAGAATCCCTCCCACCATCATCGCCAGATACATATTCGTCTTAAATTTTTGTGCAGAAGACGCTGCTAACAAAATCGGCAAGAAGTAAAACGCCGCATCTGCCATGAAATTCAAAATTTGATAGCTTTGACTTTCGGCAGTCAAGACATTGAAAACTACCAATAAAGATAAGACAGCTTTTAACATCCCTGCTGCAGTGATTGCTGGCAAAATAGGCGTAAAGATTCCTGTGATCGTATCAATCACTTTGGCTACCCGACCACGATCATCTTTTTCTGTTCCTTGATTTGTTTCAAGATTTGTTTGATTCGCGATCTCTTTGTAGACATTTCCGACATCACTGCCAATGATGATTTGGTACTGTCCGCCTTTATTGACTACACCCATGATGCCGGGTGTGTTTTTTAACGTTGCCTCGGCTGGTTTTTGATCATCTTTCAAATTAAAGCGCAGTCTAGTGGCACAATGAGTTAATCCTTGGATATTTTCTTCGCCACCGACATTTTCAATGATCGATTGTGCTAAATCTTTATAGTTCATGTTGCTGTTTCCTCCTAGATGGTTTTTAGTCATTTCTTGTGTGTCAAAAAAAAATACCTAAATGAACCTCATCGATTGAGGTCCATTTAGGTATAGCCTGCCTTACCAGTAACAATCCTAAGCACTTGTTATTCGTTTGATGTGTATCGTTAAATAAATCAGTTCATCTTCTTCTAACGGTCTACCAAATTCTTTATTGATATATTCGCTGATTTTCAATGCACACGCATATTCTTTCATATAGCGCTCTTTCAACATGAAAATAAAACTGCCTGTGCCGGCATCATCCAGCTTGGTCCCACTGAAAAGCCGTTGTACAAAAAATTTCAAATGGGTCACAAAACGTTCATAATTCAGAGAATATTCATCCAACTCCATCGAAAAATGGTATTTGACGATATTTAGGACATGTTGAATGATTTTTGCCATTTCAGAAACTTGGCTCACTTCCGCCATCTCTAGCTCCGCATTAACGATATGTAATGCAATAAAGCCAGCTTCGTCTTCCGGTAACTCGATTGACAGACGATTTTTGATGATCGATAACGCTTCTTTTCCGATCAGAAATTCATGGTTATAGAACCGTTTGATTTCCCAAAGAAGAGCATTCTTGATTTCCATGCCATTTTGATAGCGCTCGATCGCATAGTTGATATGGTCGGTCAACGTCAAAAAAAGGTTTTCACTCAATTTTTTTCCTAAAGATACTTTCGCAAAACTAATAATTTCATTGGCAACTTGAATTTGTTCGATTGGTATAGAAGAAAGCAACTGGGTAAGTTTGGTGACATTCCACTCTTGTGTACTAAGATAGACTTTTTCGATCTTGGTTTCGTCAATGGTATCTCCCGGCTTCTTTTTGAAACCAAGGCCTTTCCCCATAACGACCAACTCTTGATGGTCTTCATTCTCAGAGATCACAATATTGTTATTAATCACTTTTGTCACATTCATTATTACAGCCCTATTCTTCTTTAGATTTCTTCACACAAAAAATAGGTATAGCCCACGTAAAGCGGTAACAATCCTCAGAGCCAGTGTAGCATGCGAGAAAACAGTCGTCAATCAGATTTTCACAAAAGAGACTGAAAGACTGGTTCCTACGAAGGGTTTTCTCATGTTTTCTTAGATTTTCTTTGGCCATTCCACCTATATAGAATCCTTTATTTCACTTCTTTTCAGTTCCTGGGAGTTAGGGGATTTTTCTATCTATTGTACCTCATACTTTTACCTAGCTCCTCTAGATTTTCGCAAGCCACTTTCAGAGAAAAACCTCAAAAAAAACTACACCGCACCCATGGTGCACTGATCGTAAGCGACGTTTTGAGAAAATTCGGTGCTTGGCGAGATTTTGTCTACCGGAGACCATCTACGTGAGAGTCACCGGCCCAAACCAGACAAAACAGACAGATTTAGTCGGTCGATTTGTCTCGTGAACAGGTGGACAAAGCGCTCATTCCATCTTGCAATGTCCCTGCAGCCTTCACTGAATCCAGTAATGATTCTGTTAACCTGCTACCACAGCCCGCTATCGCAATTTTGACTGTATCTCAATGTGGTTAGTTTTAGATTTCTAGCAACTTCGTTTCCTTTCAGCAAAATCTGTCGAGGAGTCAGTCATTGCTTTTCATCTCTTTGCACCTCATAACATGTCACTGCCAGAGAAATCTTAGATTTTGCTCTCATGAATTCAATAACGACTTTGCTTCCTTTGATTTGGTCAGTCGAGACTATTTGCAGCAATTGTTTCGAGAACTCCTTGACCAAGCCTGTTCTCCAACAGCAAAAACGATTCCAAATCCTGTTACTACCTCGATTAGTGGAAATGCCTGTAATCCTTCAACAGCTTTGCTGTCGGAGAAGCTGCTTATTCTCAATTACTCCCTTGTTATTCTCAATCAACATCCCTCGCTTTTTGCCTTTTTATTGCTAACGCTACGAGACTAGTCCCACAGACAAACATTTATCTGCAAGCCAAAGTATTGATTTCAAGGGATTTCTGTCTGTTTGTTCGAAAAGGTTGATGGCAAAGTTTCTTCATTATCCCTCTGATTTTCAGCAGATGCCCTCTCTAGAGTGTAAAAACAATTCTTGTTGCTTTTCGCTTGTTTAAACAGATTTTATGTGTTATTTTAAATGCAATATAACTCTTTAATATCCTCCGTTTATTAAACAAGAAACTGGATTCAAATAACAAAATAGTTGTTTAAAACAATTCTTTTATCTTAAAAAAAGGCATAAAAAGAAAGAAATCCTGCTGTTTCTGAGTAGTTTATTTATTCACTTACAATCTCCGGTTATTTTTCCACCAAAACAATTT
>NZ_JALAHI010000103.1 GCF_022711995.1 Enterococcus sp. | reverse complement strand
CGATTAAATTTATTTGATGTAGAAGCATGATTTGAAAATATTTTGATGTAACAACGGAGCCTTTTAAGGCTTCTTTTTTTTATGATTGGAAGGTGAGTAAAACAGAAAAAGCAACGGAATTTCTTCAAAAATCTAGCGACTGGATTCAAGATGCAACTTTATTTAGCAATTTATTTAAATGGATAAGTGAAAGTTGGATCGAGGGACTATTTAAATTGGGTGCTGGAGTGGAAGATATCTTGGATTAAGTGTTTAAGGTATTTGGATTTTCTGATAATGGGACAATCAGGCAAATATACAAGCATGCGTTCACATCTCTAATCGATTCAATGCAAAAAGCCGCTGATTGGTTCATCACAAGCATACGCTATCGATGGACCAATCAGCGGTCATTTTTTGCAGATAGACCAAGGATATCTGCGAGGCTTTAGCGAAATAAGGGGAGTACCCACCTTCTGGCAGCTAAGCAAGAAGATTTAGTTGTTCTATTTCAAGATAGCTGCTGCTAAGGCTTGCTGAATTTGGGTAATGCTTTTATCTTTTTTGAATTGCAAGTCTAGCGCTGGTTCAACAGCACCGGAAATCCATATTTTTAATTCAGCGTCCAAATCAAAATGTCCAGCTGTTTCTACACTGAATCGAGAGATACTTTTATAAGGAAATGTTTTGTAATCCACTTTTTTGCCGGTGATGCCTTGTTTATCAACCACGATCAAGCGGTAATCCGTAAAGACGATTAAGTCTCTTACTAATTTGAAGGCTAGATCGATGTTTTCATTTGGTATTAACACCATGGATAACTCTTTTTTTACCTCTTCATGATTTACGTCTGTTGCATTGCCTAAGATACCATCAAATAATCCCACGTTCATTCACTCCTAAATTTATTCTTTTTACATGTGTTTACCCACTCTAACTGGAAAATCGATTTTCCTGCTTTGAGTCGTATCGCAGGTGACCTTTACAAAGTGACAGATCACTTACTAATTGGATCATTGTCTTCTAACATCTTATTCTTGAATAGCTGGTCTTCTGAAAATAGAATGACTTGAGTCTAATGTTTTGCCATTTTCACTTCAAACGAAGAAGAATTTTTACCTTTCATAAGGGGAGGCATTGCTACCATTTTTGAGCCATCTCCGCAGTAAAGCAACCCTCTTTCAATGTTTTCTCTATGAAAGCTTTTCCGGGAAATACCCGCTTCATCTGGAGGAGGTTGCTTTAGACTTAGAAAAGAATACCAATCGTTTTGATAGTGATATGTTTCACGAATGTTTTCAAGGACCTTACTCGATTTAAGAGAACATTTCCAGCATTGTGAACCTAAATAATTCTCAAAAGAATTAGAAAGTTTGCGTAATTTTTTTCTATTTGCTCGTAAGAACTAGAATCCAAATGAATACCTGTAAGGATTCAGAAGTTGCACTTCCTAGGACTGGCTACTTTTTATATACCACAGAAGATACCTTGGGGTGATTTCCTCATATCTATACCCTCAAAGATTATCTCAGACATGGGTCTGCCCGGAGCTGTAGCTGCTTTATTTAGCCATCAAATTGAAATCGCTTGCTATTCAATAAAAACTAAAAATAACGATGTTTTTGACAAAAATAGTATAACATAATAAATGACAGCCGTCATGTTGCTATTTGAAGTTAATGGTTAGTAGATACTGTGAAAAATGAAAAAACATTTTAGCAGATTTTTCTGATAGAGGAGAAAGCTTTTTTGTTGGCGTGCCAATTGCTGAATCTTTGGTTGCTAAAAATGAATCGCTGCATTTGGCCTAATAAGTAAGCAATGTTTTAGTGAATCGCTTCTTCAATCGCTTTTTCATTGGGTTCTTCAAGACTCGAATCGGAGGACCAGTAAGCTTTCAGTAGAATTTCGAGTCCGCTTGAGGAATAAGTTTGGAATTTTCACAAGGAATCCTAGAGGAAAGACAAAATAATTTTGCTAGAAGAGAAATCTGGAAAGTGAAATTAGCTGCGATGATCGAAGCCTTCGAAGCTGTAATCCAGCAGATAAAAAATAGTCATGTTAACAACCTAAAACCTAATGGCTGTTTTTCATTATCCGCCAGTCATTTTGGGGTGGTGTTTGCTTCCCAACGTCTACGATTTTCAATGATCTCGGCTTCATTGTCTCTTAGCCAGGCTTTAATAGTGTCCAAGATAAATAAGCTGCTTTTACCCAAATCAGACAAATGATAATACACAGGGAATCCGTTCGATGTCTGACCTTCTTTTTCAATGATGCCATAAGACAATAAATTCGCTAAGTTTTCCGTCAACACTTTTCTAGAAATACCAGACATTTCTCGTTCTAAATCTGCAAAGTTGCGAGGCTTTTCTGCTAAAAGAATCAAAATAAAGGGGGCCCATTTGCCTAAGAGTGGCAATGCCAATTCTCGTAGCCTTAAATCATCTGCTTTCTTATTATGCACTTTAAAGTAACCTCTTTTTCTGTTTAAATTTCCTTTTTATAATTATAGCATATAGAAGAAATGGGGAATGACGATGAAAAAACACTTTTTTAACTGCTTTGAGTTTGAATTTGAAGCAACAAGGTTACTTTGGTATGCGGCAAGTGGCGGATCAGATTATGGGGAAGTTTCGACAACGACGGAAAAAATCATCGATGGAAATTATGAATCCTGGTATCAAGAGTGGTTCAAGATTGCTCAAAAAATTGAACAACAGGCGGTGAACTATTCTCGTTTTACGAAAGCGAAGAGCTATCTACGAGCGAGCAGGTATTATCAAGCGGCGGAATTTTTCCTCCCACCAAAGGATGCACGGAAAAAGTACGTCTATCAAAAGTCGATCGAATTGTTCTATCAGGGGCTGGACCTGCAAGAAACCAACTATTTCATGGAGAAGATTGATTATCGGCAGGCAAAGATGCGAACCGTTTTTTTTCCAACGGCTGAAAAATCCAAAGGCACACTTTTTGTTTGCGGTGGTTTTGACGCCTTGCTGGAAGAGTTATATTTTACCAATGTTCAAGCTGGTTTGGATAATGGGTATGATGTTGTGCTTTATGAAGGTCCTGGTCAGTCGGATATGATTCGAAACTATCAGCTGGTTTTTGAAGAAAATTGGCATGACGTGGCTAGTCAAGTGGTGCAATATTATTGCGAAACCTATGGTCTTTCTGGTCTAAAAGTCGGCATTGGCTTATCACTAGGGGGCTTGTTGGTTTCCCGAGGGGCGAGTTTAGACCCAACTCTTTTCGATAAAATCGTCCTCTACAACTATTTTCCGTCTATGGTTGATTCGTTTAAAAAAGCGATTCCCAAAGTGCTTCATCGCTATCTGGAGCAAGGCTTTCCCAACTCACTTGAAAAAATTTGTTCGAGTTATATTTCAAGAAAGAAGTTTTTAAACTGGCAAATCGAACATGCGAAATGGACCTTTGGTGCGACTTCTTTGAATGGCTTGCTAGAAAAATGCAGCAAATTCAACGAACAGATAGCTTTAGAGGCGTTGCAGACGGATACATTGATCCTTTTAGCAGAAAACGAAAATTATTATGATTATCGCCTGGGACAAAACTTTTATGAAAAAATTCCGGCAAAAAATAAGAAGTTGATTTTATTTAATAAAATCAACTCCGTTTCAGATTTACATTGTCAAAATGGCGCCAGTTATGCGTCAAATGAGTCCATTTTTGACTGGCTCCATTGAATGGATGAGACCTACTGCTTGTAGTCACAAACACAAGGACCTTCAATCAGGGCGATACCGCATTCTTTGCTGGATATGAGGGATCCTTAGGACAGCGGGTACCGGTGCATCCCTTCGGTTTGACCTAAAAGGTAGTCCACGGAAACATCATAAAAGGCAGCAAGATGCAAAATCGTTATAATGTCTGGCAGACGATCACCAGCTTCGTAGTCCAGATAGTCCTTCAATGATACATCGATTTGCTGCGATACCTCTTTTTGCGTCAATGCCTGTCCTTCTCGCAAAAATTTGAATCGGCAACGCAATGTATCCAATAAAAAAGCTTCTTCTAAAGTCAATTTGCGTTCCTCCTCGAGTGAAAAGTAGATATTGAATTTAGGCTACTCTTTCATTGTAACAACATTTTAAGAATAAGCGAAATGATTCACAACCTGTGTGGCGAAAAATGAAACAAAGTGCTTGCTCTGGTACGCGTTTCATAGATTATTCTATTGATGAAAGGAGCGGATAAAGATGCACACATATATGGAAGTAAAGGGAAATAATGGGGTACAACACAGCTATGTTTCATTGACAGTTGATGGAACTTCCTTGGTTCTCACGAAGCCTAAGGGGTTTTACCAAGAGAAAGTGGCACAAATCCCACTTGCAGAAATGAAACATCTCGTACAGGATGAACATTTTGGCGCACAACGAATTAGTTTCATTTATCAGAATGATTACTATCAATTTTATGAATGCGGCGCAAGTGTGATAGACTATATGAAAGAACAATTATTTGTCTAAGGAGAAACCCATGGCGAACATTCGAGATATTGCTAAGTTGACAGGGTATTCGGTTTCAACGATTTCACGAGTTATCAATAATAATCCTTACGTGGATGAGAAGAAGCGGCAGGAGATCTTGCGAGTGATGGAACAAGTAAACTACATTCCGAATCATACTGCACGAGTGTTGAGCTCAGGAAAGACCAAGAATATCGGTGTGATTTTGCCATTTGTCAATCATCCTTATTTCGATGCCCTGCTAAGCGGCATTACTACGAGTGCTTTTTCTCGCGGCTATAAGGTGACCTTGCTGCCAACACGCTATGAACCTGCCATGGAAGAAGAATACTTACAGGAATTTGCTGCTAAAGAGTTTGATGCGCTGATCGTCACATCAAGAGCGAATCCGCTAGAAAAACTCTTACCGTACCGCGCCTATGGCCGCATGGTTTTTTGTGAAAAAATCGATTCTGTTGCGGATGGTTGTACTTATATTGATCGGGAGCAATCCATTCGGGAAGTGTTTGCTTATTTTAAAGAGAATGGGATCGAACGAATTGGGATCACGCTTGGAAGAAGCCGTACGTTGAGCAGTAATTCAAAAATTACAGTCCGCTTATGCAAGGAGTATTTTCCTGCATTTACGGAAGAAATGATTTTTTGGGATTGTTTAACGGAAGAAGATGGAAGTGAGGCAGCTGCTTTTTTCGCGGATAAACAGGTGCAAGCGATTTTTACCAATGGGGATCGGGTAGCAGCGGGAATCAAGTTAGCTGCACCGGCTGAACTGCTGGTCATCGGGAGAGACAATTTGTTTATTAGTGAAGTGCTTCAATTCTCGACCATCGACTACCACTTGCATGAATGTGGGGAAATGGCGTTGAAATTGGCGATCCAAGAAGAAACAGGGTCCATTCGGATTCCTTATACCTTTATCAAGCGAAGAGGACTTGCGCCCACCTAATGCGGCTCAAGTCCTCTTTGTTGGTGATTAGTCTGCGTAATGAGCGATAACGGCTTGCAGACAGGCAGCTGCGCCTTCACCAGCCTTTTGGTCATAATAAGCAGTAAAACGGGCGTCTTGGATGTACATTTCACCTAAGCTGCGATGGTAATCAGCGGAATAAAAGGGGGCTGCTTCTTGCAGCCATTTTTTGTGCAGCTGGAAGACGGTTTGCGCCAAATCGGTCGTTACATCAAAGGGTTGGCTTACCAACTGTTTCAATGCTTCAAAAAGGTCATTTTCGGTTTGCTGCAATTCCTGATAAGTGTCAAAGGACATGTTCTGCCATTTTTGGTTGCTTTCTTCGACTACTTTTTCTCCGTAGGCGGCACGAATCTCTTCGCCGTAAGCTTCTTCATTGGCTGCGAGTTTTTGTTGTTTAAAATAAGCAAATTTTTCTTCATCTGACATTTTCTGTTCTCCTTCATAATAAGTGATGGTCTGGGCTAATGTTGTCAACAAGCGATCTAGTGCTGCCCGTTCCCGCGACAATCGGTGATAGTGGGCCACCAGCAAAGATTGAACATCTTGTTTTGGATCATCCAGTAAGTGACGAATTTCTTCTAGGGGTAGGCCAAAGGATTTAAAGTACAAAATCTGCTGAAGCCGGTCTACCTGCTGAAGACCATAGATTCGATAGCCAGCTGAATTGACTCTTGCGGGTTTGAGTAAGCCGATCTGATCGTAATAGCGCAATGTGCGGCTGCTGACGCCGGAGATTTTAGCCAGTGCTGTTATACTATATTCCAAATTTCCCCCTCCTTACCTTCTCATGATAAAGTTTTACGTAACGTCAATGTCAATAAAAATTTTTTGCATCCTCAAATTATGTTATAATTATAACAAAGAAAGGAAGATTCGATGCAAATAGTTTTTTCCGATATAGACGGGACATTTCAGGAAATGGGTCAACCAGTTCCAGAGATCAATAAAACAGCGATCAACCAGTTGCAAGCACAAGGGGATCATTTCGTTTTTGTGACTGGACGAGGGTATGACTTAGTGGAAGCACTGATGATCGAAGAGGGCATTTCTTGTGATGTCATCTTTGGCAATGGAGCAGGGCTAAAATTAGAAGGACAAGCACCAATATTAGCGAATTGCTTGCCTTTGTCCACCTTAGAAACGGTGACTAAGATTCTTGAAAATGAAAATATTTTTTATTTCTTGCATACCGATCAAGGGGTTATCTGCAAAGACCCTAAGAATTATCAAGAACACATGACGGCTTTGACCCATAAATTAGTATCAGATCTCGGCGATAGAGGAACGATGATCGCTGAATATAAGCAGGATTACTTTTTAAATGCGTGCATTCATGCACAAGACCTTTTGGCTTACATCAAGGAGCGACCGACGATCAATGTTCTCAAGATCGAACTCATGGAAGCTTCTGATGAAAAGATCGAACAGTTACGGATTCTGCTGCAGTCAGAACCAGTCAGCGCCTTTCAATCCTTTGTTCAAACGTTGGAAGTAGTTGATCCTTTAGCAACAAAAGGGGCTGCGATCACAAATTTCATGAAGGCTTTTCCAAATGCCAAAAGTTTTGGGATCGGTGACGGTGAAAATGATTTAGCTATGTTTGAAACCGTCGATGTTTCTGTTGCAGTGGCGAATGCCAGTGAAGCAATTCGTACAGTGTGTGATCGTACTATCCCAAGTGCCGCAGCAGGCGGAGTTGGCCAATTTATCATGGATGAATTAATACGAGAGGATGTTGTATATGAAACTGATTGAAACACCTGTTAACCAAAATCTAAACTTGGAGACATTTTATCCAGTTATTTCGAAATATATTTTTGATAATGTTGCCATCAAATATTACAAACTGTATTCGCTTGATCGTACACAAGTCATGTATGTCGATACCTTTGATAAAATCACGTTAGTCTTGATCAACAATAAGAAAAAAATCAGCAAAAATGAAGTGGATACTGCGATTCATCGTTTATTGAAAGTCGATCGCAAAGATGTCACAGTGGATGTAAATGTCCGCAAAAAAATGGAAGCAGCAGGGATCTCATTTTTGAGACCCCGCAAAGATATCATCCGCGTTGATTACGTTGTGAATCAATAAGAGGCTGGTGACATAAGTCAAAAGAAGACAGACTATCCGAAACAGAGGTGTCGGCTGCAGACCCGCCTCTTGCTAGGATCGTTTGTTTTCACGATTTATGCCGCAGGCTCTTTTTTTGAAGAAAAAACACGAAATTCTTTCTTTTTTTCTTTTTTTGCTATAATAAGAAGAAGTAAGTATGAGGGAGCAAAACAATGCAAAAATTATTTAAAGATGATAGTTTCACTTTGCATACGGATCTTTATCAGATCAATATGATGCAAACCTATTGGGAATTAGGCCGGGCGGATTTGAATGCGGTCTTTGAGTGTTATTTCCGCGAAATGCCTTTTGAAAATGGTTATGCCATCTTTGCTGGGTTGGAACGCTTAGTCGATTATTTGAACAATTTGACTTTTTCAGATACTGATATCGATTATTTAAGAGAAATCGGCGGCTATCCGGAAGCTTTTTTGGATTATTTAAAAGAATTCAAATTTGCTTGTACGGTTCGTTCCGCATTAGAAGGCGATCTGGTTTTCAATAATGAACCGATCATTCAAGTTGAAGGGCCTTTGGCACAGGCGCAATTGATTGAAACAGCTTTACTGAACATGGTCAATTTTCAAACGCTGATTGCCACAAAAGCTGCCCGTATCAAATCGGTGATCGGTGATGATCCTTTATTAGAATTTGGGTCTCGTCGTGCACAAGAATTGGATGCAGCCATTTGGGGTACTCGAGCAGCGTATATCGGTGGTGCTGGAGCGACAAGTAATGTTCGAGCAGCTAAAATCTTCGGGATTCCTGCAAGTGGAACCCACGCCCATTCTCTCGTGCAATCTTATGGTAATGACTATGATGCCTTTATGGCGTATGCCAAGACCCACAAAGATTGTGTCTTTTTAGTCGATACCTATGATACTTTACGCTTAGGTGTTCCGAATGCGATTCGTGTCGCCAAAGAATTAGGGGATCAGATCAACTTTTTAGGGGTACGGATCGATAGTGGAGATATGGCTTATATTTCTAAAAAGGTTAGAGAACAATTGGATGAGGCTGGTTTTACCGAGGCTAAGATCTACGCGTCGAATGATTTGGATGAAAGTACCATCTTGAGTCTGAAGATGCAAAAAGCGAAAATCGATGTTTGGGGTGTCGGCACAAAATTGATCACCGCCTATGATCAACCAGCGTTGGGTGCTGTCTACAAATTAGTCTCGATTGAAAACGAACAAGGCGAAATGATCGATACGATCAAATTATCAGGAAATGCAGAGAAAGTTTCTACACCAGGGAAAAAACAAGTCTGGCGCATCACACGCAAAAAAGATGGTAAGTCTGAAGGGGACTATATTACTCTCTGGGAAGAAAATCCGCAAGCAGAAAATGAATTATTCATGTTCCACCCAGTCCACACCTTTATCAATAAAACAGTGACCGACTTTGATGCTCGGCCTTTACTCCAAGATATTTTTGTTGAGGGGAAACAAGTTTATCAAATGCCGGATCTTGAACATATCAAAGCCTATGCTACAAATTGTTTGGATTCATTGTGGGATGAGTACAAGCGGGATTTGAATCCGCAAAAATACCCAGTGGATCTTTCCCAAGAATGCTGGAATCATAAAATGCGGACGATCGAGAAAGTCCGCGGACAAATCAAGACAGAAGTCATTTGATTGGGCTTTATCAATAAATAATGTGCCGATCTTCAAAAAAAATTAGGAGGCGTTTCTATGACATTGCAACAAGAGATCATTCAAGAATTAGGCGTAGTTCCATCAATTGACGCGAAAGCAGAGATCCGGAAGAGTATTGAATTTTTAAAAGCCTATCTTCAAAAAAATCCGTTTTTGAAGACATTTGTTTTAGGAATCAGTGGGGGACAAGATTCAACGTTGGCTGGTCGATTGGCTCAGTTGACGATGGAAGAAATGCGCAGCGAAACCAGTGATCCCAATTATCAGTTCATTGCGATCCGCTTACCTTATGGAGAACAGGCGGATGAAGAAGATGCCAAAAAAGCCATCGAATTTATCAAACCGGACATTACCCTCCGGGTCAATATCAAAGCAGCAGTTGATGCGCAAGTGGCCGCTGTAGAAGAAGCTGGTCTGGCGATTTCCGATTTTAATAAAGGCAATATCAAGGCACGGCAGCGAATGATCACCCAGTATGCCGTTGCTGGAGAAAAAGCGGGCGCAGTTCTAGGAACTGACCATGCTGCTGAAAATATCACGGGATTCTTTACGAAATTCGGTGATGGTGGGGCTGACCTTTTGCCGCTGTTTCGTTTGAACAAACGTCAAGGGCGTCAATTGTTGCAAGAATTAGGAGCGCCGGAAGCACTCTATCAAAAAGTGCCTACTGCTGATTTGGAAGATGGCAAACCAATGATCGCTGATGAAGTCGCGCTAGGTGTGACCTATGATGAGATCGATGATTACTTGGAAGGAAAGACCGTTTCACCAAATGCGCAACAAACGATTGAAAATTGGTGGCGCAAAACGCAACATAAACGGCATTTGCCTATATCCATTTTCGATGATTTCTGGAAATAGCCAAGTGGTGCTGATTTTTTAACACCATTAGGACAAACGAATCAAACAAACACCCGATCAATTGAAAAATGCCTTCTGTCAAACAATCACCTTGCTGGTAAGCCACAAGGTGTCACAGGACAGCATAGATTGTTCGGGTCTTTTTGTGCCTTTTTCCGGTCTTGATGAAACGACACAGCTAGTAAAGAGTTAAAAATCAACCAAAAATGGTATGGACACTTTACATTCTAAATAGCAAAGCATAAAATACAAACTATCGTTAGAAAAGGAGGGATATCCTTCGTGAAAATAAAGATTCACCCCTATTTGAAGGTGGGATTAAAAGGGATCGCTAGTTTGCTTTTAATTGTCTTTAGCAATCTCTATCTGCAGTGGTGCCAAAATAACCTATCTGTCGATTTAGCCCTGAAATTTGCTTTTTCTTGGCACACGGAAAAATTTTTCTTAGCTTGTCTGGTGCTGCTGCTTTTCTATGGTCTATTGGCAAGTATTGCCGGATCGATTGGTGCTGGAGCCCTGTTTTATAGTATTGTGATTGGGATCTTGGGTTATGCCAATTACCTCAAAATGGCTTACCGTCAAGAACCCATCTACCCCGATGACTTGAAGATGGTTACACAGTTTGATCTGTTGCATACGATGATCGGAACCGGACCTTTCGTTTTAGCTATCTTGTGCATATTGGTCGCCCTGGCAGCAATTATCTGGAGCATTTACCGCAGCCGCAAGTTATCAAAGCAGCAACAACTGCTGCGAGGTATGATATTACTAGTATGTACGGCAGGTTTAGTTTATGTATCTCATTTTAATGATAGCAATAATTTGCTTAGAAAAGCATACAATAGAACGGCATTATGGATTCCTTATTCACAAAAAATGAACTACTATAATACCGGCTTTATCGGTGGGTTTCTCTTTAATCTGCGAGTGGATGCAATGGAGAAACCTGCGGACTATTCTGAAGCGAAGATGAAAGAAATTGCCAAAAAATATACCGAAAAAGCAGCGGAAATCAATAAAGATCGGGATCAAGAAGCACCAAATATCGTTTACGTCATGAGCGAAAGTTTTTCTGATCCCAGCCATCTAAAAGGACTGACGATCACCGGAGATCCGTTAAAGGATTACTATGCGGTAGCCGATCAAACCATCAGTGGTAAGATGCTGTCGCAAAATTATGGCGGCGGAACGGCAAATATTGAATTTGAAGCATTGACTAGTTTTTCCATGGGGCTGTTGAATCCGCAAATGACGACGCCCTACACGATGCTGGTTCCTAAATTATCTCAACTGCCTTCTGTGGTCTCGTATTTACAAAAGCAAGGCTATGACGCCACAGCGATCCACCCCTATGATACATCGATGTACAAACGTAAGGATGTCTATAACGTGATGGGATTCCAAACCTTTTTGGATCAAGACACCATGACTTACACCGACAAGATCGAGAACAATCCTTATATTTCAGATGCTTCGGCTTACAAAGAAGTTCTTTCCCTGTTAGCAGATGATCAAAAACCGCAATTCGTTCATTTAGTGACGATGCAGACTCATATGCCTTATGAGGGGAAATACACTACCTTGAATTATCAAGCAAGCGGGGATGGGAACATGACTGCTCTTGAAAATTATTTGCAAGATGTGTCTTACAGCAGCACAGCATTGAAAAACTTTATCCAGCAATTGAAACAACTGAATCGAAGGACATTAGTCGTTTTCTGGGGGGATCACTTGCCGGGGATCTACTCGGATGCCATCAAAGAACAAAATGAGACTGCTACATTACATGAAACACAGTTTTTGATGGTGGATTCGGAGGGCACTTTCTCAAATGAGACGGTGCCGGTAACGAGTCCCTTCTACTTTGCTCCTAATGTGCTGAATGAAAGCCAACAACCAATCAATGGATTTTACGCGTTGCTGCTGGCACTGCAAGAAAAGTTACCAGCCTTTGAAAATGGGCAGTATTATCAAGGCGAACAGTGGCGCAGTGAACTTAGTTTGGATGCCGAGTCCAAAGAACTCTATGAAGCGTATCAGCTGATCCAGTATGACATTTTACAAGGAAAACAATATAGTTTACAGACAGATTTATTTGGCTAGAACAACCATAAAGAAAGCTGTGAGAAAAGAAGTCACGAAGAACCAACTGGCATTGTCCTCAGTGCCAGTGGTCCTCAATACACTTCTTTTTCTCACAGCTTTTTTGTTTATGACGAAGTTTGGATCAATGAAACAGTTTTTATTTAGAACAGTTTTGATTTGCGGTGAAACTTTCTTGGAAGTTTTCTATAGAAAAACCGACGGAACCATTCATTTTTTTGAGAGAGATTATAAGTCTTGCCAAGTCCGCTGTTGATTGAAATACGCTGCTTCATTTTCGGCCTGTTCAACGATGGATTTCGGATAACCCAACACCCGCAATAGCGCAATCGCATTTCGGCTTGTTGAAGGACCTTGTTTGACCTTGTAGTCAAAAGAGATGCCATCATCTGCCGTGACTTGCTCAGAAAAATGGATATTGCTGCAGTCATTTTTCAATATTTCAGTGAGCTCGATGTCGTGAGTCGCAATAAAAGCCAGACTAGGGTAGTCCCGCAGCCAGTGAATAATGCTGGCAGAAGCCGCTATCCGTTCAATCGTGTTCGTTCCTTTTAAAATCTCATCGATAAAACAATAACAGCGATCCTTTTGTTGCACTTGTTCCAATAAGCGTTTGATGGATTTGATTTCTGCAACAAAGTAGCTGTCCCCTTCAAACAAATCATCTTCTACCGCCATTGAGGTTAAGACATGACCTGGTTCCATCGTAAAGGATTCGGCAACGGCTGTTTGGATCGTTTGTGCCAGTAAGCAGTTGATCGCAATGCTTTTGACATAGGTCGACTTACCCGAAGCATTAGATCCGGTGACCAAAGTATTGGTTTGCCAATCGACATCATTCATCACCGCTTCTGTTAGAAGGGGGTGATAGGTTCCTTTTGCAGTGACTGGCCCTTTTTCGAAGGCAGGAATACAAGTGAGCGGCATATAGGTCCGGAAATTAAGGATCGCACAAGCAATCTCCAATTTACCTAATAACTCCCACAGCGCGATGGCTTGCTGGTTGTACCGAGCCAAAGCTGTGACAACGTAATGGTAAGAGATAAAGGGCAACATAAAGATAATATTGATGTATTCAAAAATCATATCGCCTTCACTGCCGTTTTTTGAACGAAACGAAACACCAAAGCGAGGAATTTTTTTCAGTGGTAGTAGTTCTTTTTGAATTTGCTCTTGTAAAGGTGTAGCGAGTTTGGCAATTTTACTGCCACAAGCCACTGTTTGAACTAAATAGCGCATACTATTGAGTTCTGTCTCCAAGGTTGCTTTTTTGATCGTATAGTAGACCGTATTAAAGAGGACACTTATCAAAATGACTGCAAGTCCTGGCACAAAACCAAAAGCCAATAAGATCAAGCCTACGATCGGCAAGCAGCCTAACAAAATGAAAACAGGCAGATTACCGATGCTTTCTTTTTTTCCTGATGCCAAATAGTTTTTGGAAAAGTTATGATCTAATTTTCCTAACTGGGCAAAGGTATATTGGGTATCTTCGCGAATTTTAGGATTGGCAGCGAAAAAGTCGATCAATGTGGTTAGCTGTTTATCAGATTTAAAGTCAAAGTTGCGTAATTGCTGATAAAGGGCTTCAGATCCCACGCTGGAGTAGGTACTATTGATCATTTCAAAAACGTCAAACAAGTCGAGATCATACCAAGTAATATCATCAATCTCGCTATCGTGAGGGTGAAAGTCCTTTTCCACCATCCAAGCTTCTTTGAGGCTTTTTTCCTTGTCAAAGCGAGGCTGGCGAGGCAGTTTTCCCCATTCTTGTTTGACTCGCTGCCGCAATTTTATGCGGTTCCAAACTTCTAATCCGATAATCACTGCAACAACGAATAAAATGATCAAGATAACCATATATTTTGCATCCATATTTTTCTCCGTTTCTAGGAGCGCAAGCGAGACCTTGCTTTGGCTCCTAATTAATCAAGGTTGGACAAGACATCGTAAATTCGCGCGATATCTTGAGTTGTTCCTCGTAGTTCAAAATCTGCTAGAAAGGGAACTTGAAATTGTTCCGCATATTGTTTGGCGGTTAAACAGTATTGATAATTGAAGTTTTTGTTGCCGCTGCCGATCACACCACGGCAAAACCGGGCATTATTGGCAAAATCGATATATTCTCGCATCGTTTCTGTCAAAATTTCTTGATCCCCATTTTCAACGCCATTGCCCCCTTCAAGATAAGTTGGCACAAACACGACGAAGGGCTCATTTTCTTCTTCAAAAATCGAATTGTCATCGATCTCCTTGACGTGCCATTCTACCGGAGATTCGGTTTGTTGTTGTGCATAATCCATTAATCGTCGAATAAATGCTCGAGTGTTTCCCGAGATTGAAATATAAAGTAGTTTCATGTCATCACCTTCCGTATTCAGTATAACAGAATCACAAGAAAATGGAGCGAGTCTTTTGTAGCCAAAGAAAGCAAAAATAGGTAAACTGAGTAGGTAGAAAAGGAGTGATTCGGTGTTTTCAGAAATGCATCATGTGGCGATCATTGCAAGTGATTATCAACAAGCAAAATCTTTCTATGTGGATAAGTTAGGATTTAAGGTGATCCGGGAACACCACCGACCCGAAAAAAAGGACACCAAGATTGACCTAGCCTTTGGTTCTTCTGAAATCGAGTTGTTTATCGTGGACCAACCACCTAAACGGGCAAGCTACCCGGAAGCTGCTGGATTACGACACTTGGCTTTTCGCGTCACAGACATTGAGAAAGTCGTAGCTGAACTTGAGGCCAAGGGAATCTCCTGTGAGCCGATTCGCTTTGACAGCTTTACGAATAAAAAAATGACTTTCTTCCAAGACCCAGACGGCCTACCATTAGAGTTGCACGAGTAAGGCAGAGGGATTCCTTCCAAGAGAAAAGGCGCTTTTTCACTTGGAATAGCCAGGAATTCCTGTTATTCTAAAGGAAATACAAGGAGGAGAAAACGTGATTAGATTTGCACAAAAAGAAGATCGGTTCGCTATGGCGAAGCTTGTCTTAGTCATTTTAAAAGATATGGAATTGCCCTTCGTAAAAGAAATAGGCGAAGAAAAAACCCTTGAGATTTTAGCCAAAGCGATGTTGGAGCCAGATTACCGTTATGGCTATACTCGAGGATTGGTCAAGGAAATCGATGGCCAAGTAGCAGGAATCGCTTTTGGTTATCCAGATAAAGATGAACCGACCATCGATGCACCTTTAACGAAGATTTTGGTTTCTTATGGTTTGGATAAGGAAATGAAATTATTTGTTGACCAAGAAACATTGCCTAATGAATGGTACTTGGATACGATTTGTGTTGACGAAAAATTCCGCGGCCAAGGCATCGGTTCAGAACTGCTAGAAGCACTACCAAAAATTGCCCAGCGAGACGGGTATACTACTATTGGTTTAAGCGTTGATAAAGCTAATCCCCATGCCAAACGTCTTTATGAACGACATGGGTTCAAAGTGGTTGCTGAACGAGAAATCAGCGGCCATCTATACGATCATATGCAAAAAGAAACCAGTTGAGGCGCTCAACTGGTTTCGTTCGTTAATCGTAACTCTAAATGTTGCTGGGACTTGCGTTTGCGATTATAAAGCCAATAATCCATGATGGCTGCGATACAAATGCAAACCGGGGCATCGTCATCGTTGGCAACATCAATGACATAATAATCGCCCGTCAATAACGTCGCTTTGTCCATTTCCATGATTTTTTTGTTGAAATGATGGATCGCATACCGATGATTATAAATATCGCCGTGGACCGCCCAATGAAGCTGTTGGATATAATAAAAATCTCCCGGCCAGTTAAATATTTTTTGCAAGGTACCGACTTTTTCAAAATCTTTGTAGATTTCAAATCGTGTGCCAAAAGTGAAACTGATTTGCTTAATACTGGCGACCAGTGTGCCATCTAAACGATAGAGGGACAGTGCATCGCCTTTAGTTCCCCAGCGCCCGACCATCAAGAATAACGATTTGCCCTTTTCGTCTTTAACGATCGTTCGCGTGATACTGCTGAGTTGTCTGTCTTGAATAAAAAATTCCGACATAGCTACGCCTCCTCTTGTATCCCGAAAAGCTGCGTCAATTATAAATTCTCGTCGATTGCCCGAATGATTGCCTTGCCGACTCCTGATTCAATGTTCGTATCGGTTAGATACTTCGCATATTCTTTGACTTCAATTTCTCCGTTCCCCATGGCAAAACTGACACCAGCCAGCTGTAACATACTGACATCGTTCAAGTTATCCCCAATCGTCATTACATCAGACAAAGGAATGTTCCGCTCGTTGGCAACATGTGCTACCGCGATTCCTTTTTGTGCATTGCGATGATTGATCTCAATATTGTTTTGTCCAGAAGAGGTAACGACTAAGTCCCCATAACCATCGATTTCCTGAGTGATTGGTCCTAAGACGCGAGCCCCATCTTGATGGAAACAAATGATCTTCAAGATTTCCAGTTCTTCAATCGCAAACAATTCATCGAAATTTTTGACATAATTGATTGGCAAGAAAGCCAGTCTTGCTGCAGTCATGGCGATCGCCATTTTATGGGTCAAATGGGGCATCACCTCCGCTGTATGAATCGCAAAATTTTCAATCCGGCGGGTCTGACTTTCTGAATAGATGCCGTTACTTGTGGAAATCTCGAAATAAATGTTTTTTTCTCTTAATAAGTCCATCAATGAACGGGTTTTTTCTTTTGAGATAGGAACTGTGAACAGAGAAGTTCCTGACTGATCAAAAACTTGTGCGCCATTTAGAGTGATCATGGCACAATCAATGCCCGCTTCTTGTAAAGGCGGCAAAGCTTCTTTGCGGTTGCGTCCAGTGGCTACCACAAACTCCACTCCTTTGGATTGCGCATATTTGATCGCTTGAATATTTTCTTCTGAAATCTGCATGTTGGCATTTAATAAAGTACCGTCCATATCAGAAGCGATTAATTTTATCATTGTCAGCGTCCTTTCTTATGGTTTCTATAGAATAGTGTACCACAAATCGGTAATAATTTTTGAGAATGTCTTCTTGTTTATTAGGCGGATCTTTTGTTATCCTTAACTAAAAGCAAAGGAGTGAGAGGATGAGAAAGATTTTAGAAAACGATTGGCAAGAAGTTCTGCAATCTTCATTTGATCAAGCGTATTACCAGCAATTACGGGAATTTTTGAAAGTAGAGTATGCAACGCAGAAAATCCATCCGGCGATGGACCATATTTATGAAGCGTTAAAGCTGACCCCTTACCATGAAGTGAAAGTAGTGATCTTAGGTCAAGACCCTTATCATGGACCAAATCAAGCTCATGGGTTGTCTTTTTCCGTCCAGCCAGGTGTGCGGATTCCACCTTCTTTACGCAATATTTATAAGGAATTACAAAGCGATCTGGGCATCCAACCGGTCTCTCATGGGTACTTGGTTTCTTGGGCCCAGCAAGGAATCTTATTGCTCAATACAGTCTTAACTGTTCGGGAAGGACAAGCCTATTCCCACCGCGGCAAAGGTTGGGAGCAATTGACAGATACCATCATCGAAAAACTGAATCAACGAGAAAAGCCAGTGATTTTTGTCTTATGGGGAAAACCTGCACAGCAAAAGAAAGCACTGATCGATACGAAAAAGCATATCATCATTGAATCGCCACATCCAAGCCCATTATCAGCCAGTCGAGGATTTTTTGGCTCTAAACCATTTTCCAAGATCAATCAAGCGTTGATTGCGTTAGGTGAAACACCCATCAATTGGCAATTACCAGAAAAATAATACAGGGGTAAAACTGTAATAGTGCAGAGAAGACAGACTGTGAAATACGTAACAAAGAATATCTTTTTCAATTAGTACAGCATTTTTATCTGTTCTTTTTTTTACAACTATTGTACAATGTAAGGGTATAAAAAAACTGGAGGTCTTTATCCGTGGAACTATTTGAAAGTTTAAAATTTAAAATCGTGCGTCGTCATATCAAAATCGTTTTCCCAGAAGCAACGGATCCTCGTATCCTTGGTGCAGCAAGCCGTTTACGTTCAGAAGAATTGGTAGAACCAGTTTTGATCGGTAACCCTGCTGAAATCGAAAAAGCAGCAGAAGCACGGGGAATCAATATTTCTAATTTTGAGATCCTTGATCCTGAAAACTATGATCGTTGGGATGAAATGGTCGCAGCTTTTGTTGAACGCCGAAACGGCAAAGTAACAAAAGAACAAGCCGAAGAAATCTTAAAAGATGTCAACTATTTTGGTACGATGTTAACTTACATGGGAATTACTGAAGGAATGGTTTCAGGTGCGATCCATTCAACCGGTGATACGGTAAGACCTGCATTGCAGATCATTAAAACAAAACCAGGCGTAAGCCGCACAAGCGGAGCCTTTTTGATGGTTCGCGGCCGTGACCAAGAGAAATACCTATTTTCTGACTGTGCCATCAATGTGAACCCTTCTGCACAAGAATTAGCAGAAATCGCTGTTGACTCAGCTAAAACAGCTGAATTATTTGATATCGATCCAAAAGTTGCGATGCTTAGCTTCTCAACAAAAGGTTCAGCAAAAGCACCAGAAGTCGATAAAGTCGTTGAAGCAACAAAAATCGCCAAAGAATTGGCACCTGAATATCAAATCGATGGCGAATTGCAATTCGATGCTGCCTACATTTCAGCAGTCGCTCAACTAAAAGCACCAGAATCAGAAGTAGCAGGTAAAGCAACAGTCTTTGTCTTCCCTGATTTACAATCTGGAAACATCGGCTACAAAATCGCTCAACGTTTCGGCAACTTCGAAGCAATTGGACCAATCCTACAAGGTTTGAATAAACCAATCTCAGACCTATCTCGTGGATCAAACGAAGAAGACGTCTACAAACTATCCATCATCACCGCAGCACAAACATTGATGGACAAATAATCAAACAACCAACCAGCCGTTCCTTCCCAAAAAGGAACGGCTTTTTGCTGCGAATCACAACGATTGGCTTGCGGAGCAAGACAGAGTTGATGATGAGCAGTACTAGGCGACCAAAGGGAGCGTAGTAACCTTCGTAAGAATCACTGTGATTGACACTCAAAGAGTGGCAGAGCAGATGATGAGCAGCGGGGACCAAAGGGAGCGTAGTAACCTTCGTAAGAATCACTGCGATTGACACTCAAAGAGTGGCAGATGATGTGCATCAGCGACCAAAGCAACATACTAACCTCTAAATCACAACGATCACCGCAGTTACTGAGGACGAAACGAGCTTCATTACCTTTGCAACAATCACCGAAATTGCTTTAGCAAAGTGCCTTTTTTTCAAAAACTGCCCGTAGCGCGCTCTTTACTTTTGTTTCTAAAACAAGCTATACTAGCATCAATCGAAAAAATAAAGGACGGATCAAACATGATAACGATCGCTGATTTAGCAGCAACAGAAAAATTCGCCGAAGTGATCGGCAAAACGGCACTGCCCGGAGACAATTTGGTACTGACTGGGGAACTAGGAGCCGGCAAAACCACATTGACCAAAGGGATTGCTCGAGGGTTGGGCATCAGTCAATTGATCAAAAGCCCTACCTATACGATCATTCGTGAATATACTGAAGGTCGGATACCCCTTTATCACATGGATATCTATCGGGTAGAGTTTGGTGCATCTGATCTTGGGCTAGATGATTATTTTGAAGGCGATGGTCTTTCTGTGATCGAGTGGGGGAATCTTTTGGAAGAGTCTTTACCAGAAGATTATTTGGAACTGATTTTGGAAAAAGATGATACAGAAGAGCAAAAACGTTTTGTGAAATTGCTTACATTTGGTCCGCGAGCTGAAGCTTTCCAACAACGCATTTTGGCGCAATGGGAGGCAGAAAATGAGTGACATCCACTTGACACTGCGGGAGGCCCGTGGCGAAGATGCGGCGGCACTTTTAGCTGTCAGTCAGAAGATTGGGCAAGAAACAGACTTTTTGATCATGGATGAAACAGGACTCGCTTTGCCGGAAGCAATGTTGGCAGAGGAGCTGGAAAACCTGTATCAACAAGACACGCATCTGTTATTGCTAGCTCTTGATGACGAGCAAATTATTGGGATGGCTTCTGTCAAAGGCTATGCAGAATGGCGCATAGCTCATGCAGCGGAGGTAGGCATTTCGATCTTAAAAGACTATTGGGGGATGGGATTAGGATCGCTCCTTTTAGAAGAATTGCTTGACTGGGTCAGTGAAGTCGGGCTGTTGTCACGATTAGAGCTAACGGTTCAAGCGCGCAATGAGCGGGCGGTCCATCTCTATCAGAAGTACGGATTTGAAATTGAAGGCTGTATGAAACAGGCTGCCCAAACAAAAGACGGGCAACGAATCGATGTGCTAATGATGGCAAAATTAGTGGAAGAGGAGTGAGAAGGATGATTCTGCTTGAACCGACGATAGCAGACAAAGAACAGGTAGCAGCGTATCGGGCCTCATTTTTAGAAAACAATGAAATCATTCATGGAAGTTCTGGACTGGAAAATGCTGAATCGATCGAAAAATGGCTTGAACTACAAGAAGCCTATAAATCACCGGCAACTGTTCCCGCAGGCCATGTCCCTAGTCGGGTTTATCTGGCGAAGGAAGCCAATCAAGTCGTTGGAATCTTGAATCTCCGGTTAGAACTAAACAACTATCTCCTACAATATGGTGGTCATATTGGTTATTCCGTGAAAAAATCATTTCGTCAAAAAGGGTATGCCACAGCAATGCTTGCTCAGTCCTTGCCGCTTGCCAGAAGTTTTGGACTAGAAAAAGTATTAGTGACTTGTGATGAAAAAAATTTGGCTTCCGCTAAGGTTATTGAAAAAAATGGTGGCCAATTGGAAGATATACGGATCGATCCGACAGATGGCAGTTCTACTCGTCGCTACTGGCTTTCAACCAATCAGTGAAAAAAACAAAAACTGATACTCATTTTACGAGTACCAGTTTTTTTAATGGGTCGATCCCAAAATCATTTTCTTGGCGTAATAAAATCTGTGCGCAGGCACGACTATCTTCTAAGGCATCATGGTGGTTTAGCAACGGAATCTGCAATTGCTGGCAGACGGTATTCAACTTGTGATTGGTAAATTCCGGATAAAGCTTGCGGCTTGTCCGTACAGTACAAAGAGAAAGGTAATTTGGTTGCTCGATGCCATAGTAATCCAGACAGCCGGCTAAAACACCGGTATCAAAACCAGCATTGTGGGCAACGATCAGACTGTTGAGATTATAATATTGTTGAATCTGTTGCCAAACATCGGGAAATTTTGGCGCATCTGCGACGTCTTCCGGATGGATTCCATGAATTTGAATGTTTTTCCAAAAGAAATCCGTTTCCGGTTGAATCAGTGTGTAGTATTCCCCAACGATCTTACTATCCCGAACCATCACCAATGCCAATGAACAGGCACTGTGCTTTTGGTAATTTGCTGTTTCAAAGTCCATTGCGATAAAATTCATTGCCTTCACCTCAAAGCTATTCTAGCACAAATCATTGGAATGAAAAGTCCCAAGTTTTTTGTAGGCGAAGGGATCGGTTTGAATAAAAATTTATCAATTGTTTAGTTTATCTGCAGCTCAACAGGGCAATGATCACTACCTAAAACGTCTGTGTGGATCTTGGCATCAACCAGGCGATCATTCAAATCATCCGAGACAACAAAGTAGTCAATGCGCCAGCCGGCATTATTTTTGCGGGCGTTAAAGCGATAACTCCACCAAGAATAAATACCTTCTGCATCAGGATAAAAGTAGCGGAAAGTGTCCGTAAAACCTGCGGAGAGCAATGTTGAAAATTTTTCCCGTTCTTCAGGAGTGAAGCCGGCATTTTTTTGATTGGTTTTCCAGTTTTTAAGATCAATGTTTTGATGGGCGACGTTCAGGTCACCACATAGAATAACGGGTTTTTGCTGTTTCAACTCGGTCAAATAGGCACGAAAAGCATCTTCCCAGGTCATGCGGTAATCGAGACGTCGCAATTCATTTTGGGCGTTGGGGGTATAGCAAGTGACTAAAAAGAATTCAGGGTATTCCAGTGTGATCACCCGACCTTCGGTATCGTGTTCTTCAATGCCGATTCCGTAATGAACAGCAAGTGCCGGTTCTTTTGCAAAAATTGCAGTGCCGGAGTAGCCTTTTTTTTCGGCATAATTCCAGTATTGCGTATAGCCTGGCAAATCCAGTTCGATCTGCCCTGCTTGCAGCTTTGTTTCTTGCAAACAGAAAAAGTCTGCATCGAAGTTTTCAAAAGCTTCCATAAAGTTCTTTTTAACGATTGCTCGTAAGCCATTCACGTTCCAGGAAATAAATTTCATATTTGTCCTCCTCGGTTCAACTATATTTTCCATTCTACCGAAAAAAAGTGTAAGATTAAAGCAAGACGTAACGTTTAGGAGGAATCAGCAATGAAGATCGGTGTTATCGGGTTAGGAAATATTGCGCAAAAAGCTTATTTACCCAGTTATATTGCCTTGCAGGATCAAGGGGAATTTTATTTTGCTACACGCCGGGAATCCGTTCAGAAGGAATTGAAACAACGGTATCAGTTGGATCATATGTACACGAATCTGGAAGAATTGATCGATCAAGGAATCGAGGCTTGTTTCATTCATACTGCTACTGGCAGCCACTATCAGTTGATCAAAAAATGTTTGACAGAAGGCATCCACGTCTTTGTCGATAAACCGGTCAGTGAAAATCTTGCTGAAGTAGAAGAATTGTTCGCATTAGCTCAAGCAAAAGAAAAGGTCTTGATGGTTGGTTTCAATCGTCGCTTTGCCCCAATGGTCGAACAATTAAAACAAATTCCAGATAAGCGGATGATTTATCTGTCAAAACACCGGCAATCTGCCAGTCAAGACACAGATTTTGTGATCTATGACCTTTTTTTGCATTTGGTCGACACGGCGGTTTATCTATTGGATGAACCGATCATCGCTCATTCAAGTCAGATCAAAGAATCGGCAGAGGGATTAGAGACGGCGACACTGATGTTGGAAACGGCCCATACCACAGCGATCCTGACGATGGATCTCAAGAGTGGTGCCAATACGGAAGATTATCGAATCACTGCCAAAAGCGGCACCTATGATGTGAGAAATTTGACGACTCTTACAGAAACGGCCGCCGGTGCAATCAGCCAGCATGAGTTTGGAGATTGGGAGACCACATTGAGCAAACGAGGCTTTTATCCGATGGTCTGTGCATTTCTTACTGCGCTAACGGATCCTTCAGCTGTCGATTTGCGTCAAGAACAAGTGGTGAAAAGCCATCAACTTTGTCAAGATATGATTGCGTCGAATCGGAAGGTAAAAAGTGGTTCTTTAGAGAAGTAGCAACTTTTGAATGAACATGCTAAAATGGTTAAGATGTTTAATGTGAAAGGACTCTTTCTTGTGAATAAAGAATTGATGATCAAGCAATTTCCAGAAATTGCTTTACTAAAAGATGAAGCTTTATTGAATTATACGTATACGAAAACCGGCGGCCCTGCAGATATTTTAGCGTTTCCTAAATCTGCCAAAGAAGTGGAACAGATCGTTGCTTATTGCCGGGAAAACGACATTCCTTGGTTAGTCTTAGGCAATGCCAGTAACTTGATCGTTCGTGATGGTGGGATTCGCGGTGTCGTGATCATGCTGTCGGAAATGAATCAAGTACAGGTGGAAGATACCACATTGATCGTGGAAGCAGGGGCAAAACTAATCGATTCCACTTATGTGGCACTCCATGAATCCTTGACCGGGTTTGAGTTTGCTTGCGGCATTCCGGGAAGTGTCGGCGGCGCTGTATTTATGAATGCCGGCGCTTATGGTGGCGAGATCCAAGATATTTTTGCATCGTGTCAGGTGTTGCTGGCGGATGGTCGGGTAGTGACTATGACGAAGGAAGACATGGCTTTTTCCTATCGCCACAGTGTTTTACAAGAGCAACAAGCAATCATCTTGTCTGCTCGTTTTGAATTGAAAAAGGGCGATCAAGCACAGATCAAGCATCGAATGGATGAGTTGACTGAATTGCGCCAACTGAAACAGCCTTTAGAATATCCTTCTTGCGGCAGTGTTTTCAAACGTCCTCCTGGACATTTTACCGGCAAATTGATTCAAGACGCTGGTTTGCAAGGGTTGAAATGGGGCGGCGCCCAAATTTCAGAAAAACATGCGGGGTTTATCGTTAATATCGATCATGCCACAGCGACAGACTATGTAGAACTGATTGCCCATATCCAACAAGTGATCAAAGAACGTTTTGATGTTTGCTTGGAGACGGAAGTCCGAATTATCGGGGAAGTAAAATAAGGCAGCAAAGAGATTGTGACAAAGTCTGATGACAAATCCATATCTGAGAGGCTACTGCAGGGCTTTGCGAGGTAATAATGCTTCACGAAGCTTGTAGCTTGGAAATTTCAGGTGTTTTTTGTCATTTTTGACTATTGCCGCAATTTTTTTTAAGCGAGGTGGGGCTGCTATAGGAGTTAACGCCGCATCCTACCTTGGATACGATCAAGAAAAGGGAAAATGGAGGAAGAATATGAAAAAGTGGTTTGGTATTGTGTTGTTGGTGGGGCTGGTCTTTTTATCTGGGTGTACAAAATTACCTCAAGAACAGTTTGCTGAAGATTTGAAAGCACAGAAATCAGTCAACGCCGGTGATTTCAGTTTATCGGTGGATACCTTTGATATTGAAGGGGCAGATCTGCAAAGTTCAGAAGTAGGGATGATCTTCTCGCAATTAGCGGGAGCCAAAATCGCAGGGAATTTTGCTGAGGATCCAAAAAGCAAAAACATTCGTTTCGAATCGACACTGACATGGGGAGAAGAAGAGGTACCACTGAATCTTTTGATCGATGGTAAGAGCCACGAGAGCTATCTTTCAGCTGAAATGTTTGCGAAAATGATCGATGCATTCGCATTTGGCAATTTTGGCGATAGTAGTCAAACTGGAGAGGATACTTTCAAGGGCAAGTACATTCAACTGTCACCGGAAGAGATGGCAGACATTGATGCGAATCAGCTATTGGAGACCAATCAATTGTTTTCTTCTGAAGTGATGAGCGATTACATCAAAACGTTGGATAAGGACTCCTTCAAAAAAGAGGGGGACACGATCACCCATACTTTCACGAAACAAGAGCTAGAGGGTTTGGTTGAATATGCCAAAAAACAAGACGCAGATACAAGTGAAATCACACAGTGGGAAGAATTGCTAAAAGATACGAAAAGTATTGAATTAACGGTATCTGTCAACGCTAAGAAACAAAATCAGAAAGTGGTTTTGAACATGACCCAGTCTGGTGATCTACCCGTAACGGTCGGTTTGACCTTTACCATTAATGGCAAGGAAAGTGATGAGAAAGTCCAGTTGCCAGCTTCAGAAGACGTGATTGATGAAGAAACCCTCTTTGATTCTTACCAAGAAGATTCACTCTTGGGTGACAGCTATGAAGAAGATACCGCTGACGATTGGACGGGGTATTCGTTAACCGATGAAGAATTTGAGCAATTGTTAGAGATGGCGCCGATTGCTGTGAAGGAAATGACAGAGGATGAAATCGCTGAGTTTTTACTGATTTATAAAAACATCCTGACTGATAAACAATACCAACAGTTATCAGAAGTATTACAAGTAAGCGGGAATTTATAAGCTGAGCTTGCTTGATGTAAGAAAAGAATCACTGATGCAAGCAGTAACACCCATCGTAGTAGTTACTAGAAAAGCACAACTTTCTAGTAACTACTACGATGGGCTTTTTTGTCTGCTTTTTTATATCTAAATGAGGAAAGTTTAAAAGGCACGCTTACGACATAAATCTGCGAATGAAAAGCTAACTTCAAGAAAGCAGTGCAGTACCTAGCGCGAGAACGCTAGCTCTTCAATCCCCTCCGTTTAAGTAACTATGAATCAAAAAATGCGGCTCCCTGATAGAGAAAAAGATGTTCATATTTCGAGGGATGAATGTCATTCATTAAAATACGACGACCTCATTCCAATTAAAATCAGAAATAAGGCCATCGCATCCTAAATTTATTCTATTTTTTCTTAAAGTCCGTTTGTGAACCATTTGTATAAGTTGTTTATTTGCTGTCCGCTTGAAAACTTTCGACTCCAGTTGCGTGATTCTGATTGCATCAGAATCGTGGTTTTTTCGTCAATCGGAGTAAAACAGAAGCGACAGCCATCGTTGCAATCCCTGCGACGATCGCTTCTGGTATGCCTTGTGTCAAAATGACGCCTAGAATGACTGTATAAACAGCAGTGCCGGCGTTGCCGATTGCCGCAGCATATTCTTGTTGGAACAAGAAGTAGATAAGATTCATGACCAAAATAGTATTGGTCAATCCTCCAGCGATCCCAGCAATCAATAAAGAGGTGCTTTGTCGTTTGTTTTTCCACATTTTTTGGCAAGCCTTAAAGACAAAATAAGGAACGACCCCAATTAATATACGAGGAATCAGAGCGACCAAGATGGCTTTCCAGCTTCCGTGATCCATGCCATAGACCGGAACAAAGGGCGAGAATACAAACGAAAGCGGTGAAATGATCCAAGTAGAGCGGACCATACTAATGATGCCAAACGCCCCTCCCAGAAACCCACCGATCCGCGGGCCTAAAACGATCGAGGCGATGATCACAGGAATGTGCATCGTTGTGGCATTGATTGGACCTAAAGGGATGAATCCTAGAAAAGGAACCGATGCTAAAAGGATCAAGATTCCTAGGAAAAATGCGGTTAAAACTAAATCAAAAGTGGCTATTTTTTTCATGTTACACTCCTCGTACTTCCAGTGCTGCAACAGCTTGTTCAACGATTGTTTCTACCGTTGCCAAAGCACCGCGGCCAAAATCTCCGCAAGCCAGCAATGCTTCCCGAGGCTCAATTTCTTGATAACCGACCTCTTTCAAGATAGCAAGATTTCGTTGAAGAATTGGATTTTGATACATATTCGTATTCATCGCTGGTGCAATCAGCTTTGGTACATTCGCAGTCAGTGCCAAAGCAACTGTTGAAATCAGATCATCTGCTAAGCCATGTGCCAATTTGCCAATCAAATTGGCGCTGGCTGGTGCAATCAGAAAAAGATCCGCTTGTTTAGCCAATTCGATATGGTTGATGCGATCCGGTTGCCGCTCTTGCATCACGTCCACATGGACTGGTCGTTTGGATAAAGATTGCAAAGTCAATGGAGTGATAAATTCCGTACTATTTGCAGTCATCAGCACATCTACCGCATATCCTCGTTTTGTCAATTCATTCGCGATATCTGCTGCTTTATAGGCAGAGATACTGCCGCTGATACCAAGTAATACATTTTTTTGTTTCATTTTAATTCCTCCTTATCCGAGGCTTTTTCCATTTGTTAACAATGTGTCAACGATCAGTGTAGCAATCTCAGATTTGGTATGACCCGTACCGACTTTATCATTTGCGGTTAATAAGTGTCCAATATGTTGATTTCCTTTGATCGTTGTTAAGTCATTGGCTAAGACATAGTCCCCATGACTTTTCGCCAGACTTCCACGTGCCACTTGAAAAAGGGTCTCTTCCGAAACATCGACTAATAATTTAAAGCCCACTAATATTGTCTGAGGCTGTATTTCTTTAATGCGCTGAATGACTTTCGGCGTTTTCTCTAAAACCATCAGCAAATGATCCGTATCTGAAGAAAGTTTACCGACGGATTCTACTGGTTGTGCCAACAGTGCAGTCAGCAACTCAGGGGTCACTTGATGATTGAATTGAGGCAACAGTTGATTCACTGCTGTCAGAAACGCTTCTTGAGACCAACTGCCGGCAGGTGTAAAATCACTGACCGCCATGCTGTGGATCACGGCAAAGTAAGTATGTTCTGACAATAAGGATTCAAGACAATGCAGTAATTCCAGAGTGCCTTCGATATAGTGGACCGTCAACCGAGAATGCTCCGCAGGCAGCTTCGATTGGCGCGTGGTGACATAGTCAACTTCTGCCCCTTGTTGCAGCCAGGCTTCTGCCACGGCTTTGCCTAGGGAGCCGGTGGAATGGTTGGTGATTGCCCGTACCGAATCGATTTTTTCAGAAGTGCCACCGGCTGTAATCAATAGTCTCATGCTTCTGCTGCCACCTTGATGATCGTCCGTCCTTGATGGGTGCCGGCTAATAGAGAAGCCAATGTTTCTGGCAAGGCCTCAAAAGTGATTTCCTGACCATATAGCTGATCGGCAACGTTCCAGTCTGTTGCCAAATGCTGCCATAGTTCTTGGCGGATAGTTGTATCCACATTGACGGAATCAATTCCGATCACACGAATTCCCCGAAGAATGAATGGTAAAACTGTTGTTTCGATTTTGATACCCCCGGCATTGCCGCATAAAAAGGCACCACCACCGTAACGAATTTGCGGCAATAAAGCGGAAAGAAGGGACCCGCCAACGGTATCAATGACTGCAGCTACCGTTTGCTTCGCTAGCGGTTTGATTTTTTCTGGCTGCCAATCAGCTGGGTCTGCGAGTTCAGTAGCACCTAGTGTCAGCAACCATTCTGCTTCTTTTTTCCGAGAAAGGGCGATGATGTTGGTATAGCCTAATTTGTGAAGCAAAGCGATACTGATACTTCCCACACCGCCAGAAGCGCCAGTAACAACAATCGGTTCTTCTTTGGCAAGGGCAAGCTTTTCCAATTCGGCAACAGCTAATGCAGCGGTAAAACCAGCAGTCCCATAGCGCATACTGTCTTTAGCGGATAAGGTTTCCGGACGTTTGATCAGCCACTCAGCCGGTACTCGTTGGTATTGGCTGAAGCCACCGGGATGGGAAACCCCTAAGCCATAGCCAGTCAACAAGACTTGATCACCCACTGAAAAATTGGGATTTTGGCTTTCAACGACTTCGCCAGCCAAGTCGATCCCTGGTGTCATGGGGTAGGTGCGGATCACGCCACCATTTTCTTTTGCTGCTAAAGCATCTTTATAATTGACATCGGAATAAGCAACTTTGACAAGGACGTCTCCATCCGGTAAATCTGTCACGTCACAGGTGGTTAACGCAGCAGTAAATGTTGGTTCATTTGTTACGACATAAGCTGAAAATTTTGTCATTCAAGACAACTCCTTTAATGGTTTGAATTCATGATACCATAATCTGATTGATTTTTAATCACAGTTGTTAAACAGATAATTATTCAAGCTGCATTTTCTTCGTTAGAATAGAAGGAAATCTACGAAACCCAAGAAATAAACGGCTCGACTCTGTTCTGGCAATTCGTCAAGGACAGTCCTTTTTAGAACGACAATCGCTCCATAAAATTCTCTTCAAAAAAGGATAAAAAAGACTTGTTTTTTTTAGAAAAGTTTGTATACTGGAAAAAGTGAAATTAAACTTGAAGTTTACTATTAGCAAACTTTTTTTGTGCAAACAGTAGGCAATTTTTTAAATCAAGGGGGAATGTAGATGGAGATTGGCGAAAAGCTCCGCAACTTGCGGGTCCAAAAAAATCTGACACAAGAGGAATTAGGAGAACGAACCGATTTGTCCAAAGGGTATATCTCCCAGTTGGAGAGAGACTTGAGTTCCCCTTCAATGGAAACTTTTTTTAACATCTTAGAAGTTCTCGGGGTGACCCCCGAAGAATTTTTCCGCCAAGAAAACGCAGACCATCAGGTGGTCTATCGGGAAGAGGACAGTACAAGCTATTACGATGAGGAAAATGGCTATGAATTACGGTGGCTGATTCCAGATTCAAATGAAAAAGAGATGGAACCGGTGTTGCTGACCTTTGAGAAAGCCGGCGAGTATAAGACCTTTGAGCCTTCTTTGGCAGAAACCTTTATTTACGTGTTGGAAGGAACGATCCTGCTGACACTAGGGGAGTCTGAATACAAAGCACGTAAGGGACAGTCTATTTATTACCAAGCAACAGAACCACATCAATTGAAAAATATTGGCCGGCAAAAAAGCCGCGCCTTGATCGTTGTAACCGATTCTTATTTATAATTTAGGGGGAAAAAGTGTGGGAAAAACAATTATTTCGTTCAATAACGTAGTCAAACGATTTGATGACGATGAAACCGTTTTGAAAAATGTTAGTTTTGATATTGAAGAAGGGCGTTTCTATACACTTTTAGGCCCTTCCGGATGTGGGAAAACCACGATTTTGCGCATCATTGCCGGTTTTTCAGAAGTAACAGAAGGGGATGTGTATTTTGATGGGCAACGCATCAATGATGTGCCAGCGAACCAGCGGCAAGTCAACACGGTTTTTCAAGATTATGCGCTGTTTCCACATATGAATGTCTTTGAGAATGTCGCTTTTGGTTTGCGGATCAAGAAGCTGCCGAAGGATGAAATCACCAAGAAAGTCAAAGAAGCGTTGCGATTGGTTCAGCTGCCAGGGTACGAAAACCGCGAAATCAGTGAAATGTCCGGTGGTCAGCGCCAACGGGTAGCGATTGCCCGTGCCATCGTCAATGAACCAAAGGTGTTGCTGTTAGATGAACCGTTATCCGCTTTAGATTTGAAATTGCGGACAGACATGCAGTACGAATTGCGGGAATTGCAACAACGGTTAGGAATTACCTTTATTTTTGTGACCCACGACCAAGAAGAAGCATTGGCCATGAGCGATGAGATTTTTGTCATGAACAAGGGCAAAATCATTCAAAGTGGGACACCAGTAGATATTTATGACGAACCGATCAATCATTTTGTGGCGGATTTTGTAGGGGAAAGCAATATCGTGAATGGCACAATGATCGATGATAATTTAGTCGAGTTTGTCGGCAAGCGTTTCGAGTGCGTGGATGGCGGTATGCGGGCCAATGAACCTGTTGAGATCGTGATCCGTCCAGAAGATCTCAGTTTGACCACAACGGAGAAAGGCAAACTGATCGTTGAAGTGGATACACAATTGTTCCGCGGCGTCCATTATGAAATCATTTGTTACGATGAACAAGGCAATGAATGGATGGTTCATTCAACGAGAAAAGCCAAAGAAGGCAGCAAGATTGGTTTGTCTTTTGAACCAGAAGACATTCACGTCATGCGTTTCAATGAATCAGAAGAAGATTTTGATGCTCGCTTAGAGAGCTACGAAGATTAGGAGGGAGCACATGGCAAAAATGCGGCGTTTATACGCAATACCTTATGTCTTTTGGTTATTGCTATTTGTTATCGCACCAGTATTACTGATCATCTATCAATCCTTTTTCGATATGGATGGGAATTTTTCATTCGTCAATTATCAGAGTTATTTAGGCTCAGGCAAGTATCTGATCATGACACTAAATTCGGTCTGGTATGCCTTTTTGATCACGTTGATCACGCTGATCATCAGTTATCCTACGGCTTACTTTTTGACAAAACTGCGTCATAAAGATTTGTGGTTATTGCTGATTATTTTACCAACATGGGTCAATTTGCTGTTAAAAGCCTATGCCTTTATCGGTATCTTTGGGATCCATGGCAGCGTCAATCATTTTCTGGAAATCATGGGTGTCGGGCCAAAACAGATTTTGTTCACCGATTTTAGCTTTTTAACGGTGGCGGTCTATATTGAGCTGCCTTTTATGATCATGCCGATTTTTAATGCACTGGAAGAAATGAATCCTTCATTGATCAGCGCAAGTCGTGACTTAGGGGCGAATAGTTATGAGACATTCCGCCGGGTCATTCTGCCTTTATCATTGAACGGAGTCAAAAGCGGGGTACAGGCAGTTTTCATTCCTTCCCTTTCCCTTTTCATGTTGACACGTTTGATTGGAGGAAACCGCGTGATCACGCTAGGAACTGCAATCGAGCAGCATTTTCTTGTGACACAAAACTGGGGCATGGGTTCAACGATCGGTGTGATCTTGATTATTGCCATGTTCTTAGTGATGCTCCTGACAGGTGAGAAGAAAAAAGGAGGACAACGAAAATGAAAAAATTCCGCTGGTCAAATCTTTATCTTGTCCTTGTCTTTATCCTATTGTATGTACCGATCTTTTATTTGATTTTTTATTCTTTCAATGATGGCGGTACGATGAATGAATTTACTGGCTTTACCTTTGAACATTATCAATCCGTCTTTCAAGATACACGGCTGATGATCATTGTATTAAACACCTTTATGCTGGCATTTTTATCCGCCCTTTTTGCAACGGCAATCGGCACATTTGGTGCAATGGGAATCTACTATACGAAAAAACGCCGTACCCGAACGGCATTGTTAAGCTTGAACAATATTTTATTGGTTTCGCCAGATGTCATTATTGGTGCCAGTTTTCTGATTTTCTTCACGATGATCGGTAATTTGTTCCGCGGTTTCAGCCTAGGATTTTTCAGCGTATTACTGTCTCACGTGGCATTCAGCATTCCCATCGTTGTGTTGATGGTTCTACCAAAACTGCAAGAAATGAATGATTCCATGATTGATGCTGCGCGGGATTTAGGTGCCAATAATCTGCAAGTCGTCAAGAATATCATTTTGCCTTTTCTAACACCAGGGGTCATCGCTGGCTACTTCATGGCTTTCACCTATTCACTAGATGATTTTGCCGTGACATTCTTTGTCACAGGGAATGGCTTTAGCACACTTTCTGTGGAAATCTATTCCCGAGCACGTCAGGGAATCAGCTTAGAAATCAATGCATTGAGTACATTGGTTTTCATTTTCTCAATGATTCTAGTCGTAGGGTACTACTTTATCAGCAAAGAAAATGTATCAAAAAAATTGCGTAAGAATCGACGAGCGGAGGTGGCAAATCTGCGATGAAAAGATTACAATCGTTGGTCATAGGAATTGTCGCCATCATTTTGGTACTGCTGTTTGGTGTGCGGGAATTGGAACATTCTTCTGGCATGGCAGGCGCCAAAGTGTTGAATATCTATAACTGGGGCGATTATATCGATCCTGCGCTCTTAAAAAAGTTTGAGAAAGAGACTGGCTATAAGGTCAATTATGAAACCTTCGATTCCAATGAAGCAATGTTCACGAAAATTCAGCAAGGGGGAACTTCTTACGATATTGCTATCCCCAGTGAATATATGATCCAAAAAATGATGGAAGAAAACTTATTGAAACCCTTAGACCACAGTAAAATAAAGGGCCTAGACAACATCGACCCACGATTTTTGGATTTAAGTTTTGATCCAGGCAACAGCTATTCGATCCCCTATTTCTGGGGGACCCTTGGCATCGTCTACAATGACAAGTTTTTTGCTGAAGGTGAGATCAAAGAATGGGATGACCTGTGGAAACCAGAACTAAAAGACAGCATTATGCTGATCGACGGTGCGCGGGAAGTCATTGGGCTTGGTCTGAACAGCTTAGGGTATTCGTTGAACAGCAAAGACGACAAACAACTTGAAGCAGCCTTCAATAAATTACGCAAAATGACACCAAACATCAAGGCCATCGTGGCCGATGAAATCAAAATGTATATGGCAAATGAAGAAGCTTCCGTAGCCGTAACTTTCTCTGGAGAAGCAGCCGACATGATGTACGAGAATGAACATATCCATTACGTCATTCCCTCCGAAGGCTCCAATCTTTGGTTTGACAATATGGTCATTCCCAAAACCTCCAAAAATGAAGAAGGTGCCTATGCATTCTTGAACTTCATGCTTGAACCAGAAAATGCTGCCCAAAATGCGGAATACATTGGTTATTCGACACCAAACAAAAAAGCCCTCGCATTATTGCCAGATGAAATCTCCCAAGACCAACAGTTCTACCCTTCAGATGAACTGATAAAACATTTGGAAGTCTATGAAAATCTAGGCGCACAATATCTGGGCATTTACAACGACTTGTTTTTAGAATTGAAGATGTATCGGAAGTAGTGGTAAAACTCAGTTAATGGGTTTAAAGGAATCTCTTACATTAGAAGGGCCTATGCTCTCTTTCCCACCAAATTAGATAGTTCAATATTTTGTAGTAGAACAACTGAAAGTTTTATCCAAGCCAGTTAGGTTATGCCTAACTGGTTTTCCTTTTTTCAAAAAAATCATAAATGAGTTATCAAAAAAATCGAATTTTTTGAGATGACATTCTGATGATGCGTTTCATAGGAGAGCAAGCAGATTTATCAAGTGTGATTGCAACGTGATGGCTACCATTTTTGAGAAATATAACGAACGGTTTCCATTATTTATGTCCTTCTTTCTGCAACAAGTAAGTAAGATGTTGTACCGACTTGTTGCAACGAATTGTAATATGCATTTTTCTAAAGCACATCTATAATAAAGCTACGATCCTGATAACGCTATCAAAAGATTAAGGCCTTTATTTTGGATAGTTAGGAAGTGATTATCGTCATGCTTACAAAAAGACAAAAAAAATTATTAGAGTTATTAGTGCGACAAAGTGACTTCAAAACAGTCGATTATTTTGCAAGCAAATTGGGTGTTTCAAAAAGAACGACGCACAGCGAATTAGGGATCATTGAAGAATATCTCCAGAGCTCGGGAGAATATCTTGAGAAAAAGCGCGGCGTTGGTATTGCGCTAAAACGTTTCAAGGAAGTTGAGGGAATCGAGAATAAGAAAGAAGAAAGTGACCTTTACAATACATTCAACCGAAGAATTGAGATCATGAGTATCTTGTTATTCGATGAAAAGGTGGTTAGCTTCAACCATTTATCGGAAAGATTTATGGTGAGTAAAACTTCAATTATTAAAGATTTTGAATTCATTATGAAAATATTGAATGTTGGATCAAGTATCAAGCTGTGCAGCGATGTTCATGGCACGTCATTATTGGGGACAGAGGAAGACGTCCAAAAAGCATTGCTGCAGTTTAATCGCTATTTACTTAATAATTCAGAACTATATGATGAGG
>NZ_JALAHI010000102.1 GCF_022711995.1 Enterococcus sp. | reverse complement strand
TTCTTCACTCAATCATTCCGATTCCAATTTCCTATACACGGGCTCGAAGCCCCAACATACTTAAACCTGATTCAAGAATGTCAGTGAAGAAGCTCGGTTTTTACTGCGGGCTTATACTACGCTCATGGGACTATGTTCGAGCTTTCTCTCACTTCTCACTATAATCCAAAAAGAAAAATAGAGGGTAGAATCAGCCGTCACTGACCCTACCCTCTAATCTTAGTATGTTTTGAGGGATCTTCTTTATTGGTCAGGTACTTTTATCACCGCTCTGGTAAGAGTGTCGCTTCCTTGATGCGTTTTTTCGTTTATATAATAGAAGAAAAAAATAGTTAAGAGGTCAAGCGGTGTTTGAGAGCAAACATTTTTTTCATCAATGTTTGATTGATTTTCGCGAAAAGTGCTTCCCATTCAAGCGAATTCAAGATACTTGATAGCAGCAGCAGTTTCTCGGTCACGGCAACTTCTTCATAACTATCAGTAATGATCAGATCGGATTGTTCGATGTCCTGTGTAAAGGAAACAGAGGACTCAGAATAGATGGCACGAATCCGAGTTTCGATCATTTTTTTTGTGCGGTATTGGATCGTGGTCCGCACATAGATTTGGATTTTGGGGGTCTCATGCATCCGGGTTTCAAGATAAAGGAGCTGAGTCAAATAAGAGAGTTGTTTCTTGACAAAGAATTCCTTGTCAAAATCAGCATGAGGATACTGCTGTGCATGCTGGGTCAGGAGACTGGCGATGGCGGAATAAGTCCGGTCATCATGGTAAAGCGTGTCGTCGGTCAGCAAACTGTATTCCAAGTTCCAGACTTCTAACAAATCGACATCGATCAAAATCGAGAGATTGAAAAAAAGCAGACAGCTATTCAATAGTTGCTCAAAATCAGCTTTTTCCATTGCTGGCACAAAAGTCTGTTGCCAATCTTGTATCATGCCGGAAAAAAACTGCACCAATGGTTTTTCTGATTGGTGGAAGGCATCCGTGATATCGGTATTTTTTGCACGGTCGACAGCGGCAGGGAGAAAGATATGTAGAAAGAAATTCAGATACAAATATTCTGCCTGAACTGTTTCTTCTTTTATCGTACTCACTGACAAAGGAAAGGAATCAAGCACTTCTTCGGGCAAAAAGGCATAGAAATTTAAGAGCGCTTGATACTTTTCAGGAATCTCAGGCACATACTTCTTTTGTGAAGTACGGATCATGATTGTCTTCCAAAAAGCATAGAGTTTGTTCTTTGTTAGCTGATCCAATCCAGCAAAATCAAAGAAATCAGTGAATCGTTCCGCCTCAGAAAAAGTAGTATTTGGTACCAGTGACAGATAGGAGGGCGCACTTTGCGTCAAAAAGCTGTAGATGAAAATCCGAATATCAATCTCTTTTCCTGCTATTTCAATGGTATTTTCGACATTGGTAATCACAGATAAATGGAAAGGTTTGAGGATCTGATTGACTTTTTTTACCAGACGATACATATGTGACTGACTAACGTGAAGGTCGCTGCACAACTGAGCCATCGATGAATTGGTGTGACTGATCAAGTATTGGACAAGTTGATATTGTGGAGAATTGAGCAAGTAATAGTAAATCAACTGAGAATAACAAGGAGCATCCGTTGTTTTTATTTCAATATAATACTGATTATAAGAATTTTTTGACAATGCCAAATCAACGGACAGTTGCTTCAAGTCTTCATTAAGGAAATAAATATGTTTTTGCAGACTTTTAAGCGGAATCTGCAACACTTTTGACAGCTTTAATAATGTAATACCATTTGTATTACAAACAAGTTTGAAAATTTCTAGCTTTTTTTCTTCTGCGGGAGAAATGAACTCTCTGTACATCTGAATTCTCCTTTTTTGCTCCAAATTTACGCTAAACAGGAGGGTCGTTTTGGAGACTTCCCAAACCCTCTTTTAGGCACTTTTGATTATACTAAGTACAAATGAGAAGTCAATGCAGGAATGCAAAGCAAAGGTTGAGAAATACATGATAGTTTTTTTGCGAACAATGGATTGATCACTCATTAAATAAACGTAAAAGAAGGAATGAATGATGAAAAAAAGGATGTTGGTATTAGGAGTTTTAGGGTTAGGAAGTTTAGCACTCCCGGTTGCTGTGTTCGCTGAGGAAGCAAATCCCACTGTAGAATTATCCAGTCAAGCATCGCTAACGATCCAAGCAGGAAATCTTTCCCTTGACACGGTCTCAAGCTTTAATTTTGGTGCAAAGTCAATTGCTGAGGTGAGTCAATCTGGCGAACCCGTAAAAACGCAGGATACACAAACAACCTCTGTGTCTGACTTTCGTGGTCCTAACACAGTAGGGTGGCAGCTGACCGCCAAACTTTCGAAACTGGAAACAACAGATCAGAAGCAGTTGGCAAATGCTAAGATGACGCTGATAGGGACGGAAACAGAGGGCGATTCAACGTTGAATGCCAGTGCGAATTTGGTTGCTGGAGCCACGGATCCTACCGTAATTGCAACAGCGAACGGCACAACTGGATTGGCGATCAACACCATTGATTTTTCTCAAACAACATTGACGATCCCCAAACAAAATGTTAGTGGCGGAGAATATAAAGGAACGATCACTTGGATTTTGACGAATTCATACCAAGCGGATTAAAAGGTAAAAAGACAATGAAAAAATTTCTTCAGAATGTCGCATGGGTTTTCTTTTTAATCAGTTTAGTCTATTTTCCGGTGACTCGTGGTTATGCTGAGACCACAAAATTCAATGTAACGCCAGAACTTCCCCAAAATCAAGCGAGTGACGCCACCTATTTTGACTTGCTGGTAAAGAAAGAGACCCTGCAAGAGTTGACAATTGTCCTGCACAATACAAGTTCTGAAGAGATCACCATTGCAGCTGATGCACAAAACAGTTTTACTGCTTCGACAGGTATCATAAGTTATCAGAAAAAACAGACAGCTGAAAAGTATGCAGGAAAATCTTTTACTGGTTTCATTACCAAGCCCCACCAAGAAGTTCAACTGCAACCAAACGAACAAAAGAAACTGACCTTTACACTGGATTTAAAGGATACCACCTTTACCGGAGAAATCTTAGGTGCCTTTTTATTTGAAGAAATCCGGCAGGCAACACCTTCTGAAACAAAGGCGACTCTTCAGTCCCGCTATCAACTAGAATTAGGTGTTCGATTACGCCAAAGCTTAAATGAGCTACCAAAACCGGAACTGGCATTGATTAAAACAAAAGCAGTCGAAAAAAATGGGTTACCGACTTTAATGAGCAGTATCAGTAACGATCGTCCCGTTGCTTTTGGCAATATTTCAGTGGTCACCACTATTCGGAACCAAGAGAATGAAGTCGTTGGTGGTTTTAAGGCTGAGAACTTCCAATTTGCTCCCAATTCTCAATTAGATCTATATAGTGAATTTGAGCAAGAAGAACTTGTAGCTGGTACGTATAAGATACGCATCGAATTGTCATCTAAAAAAGGCACATGGGTTTTTGATGATACGGTAAAAATCGATCCTCAGTCAGCAAAAGCAATCAATCGGACAACGATTTATGCTGCTGCGATTGGACAAAAATACACATTGCTCTATCTTTTGATAGCAGTGATCATTGTGCTAGTGGCAATTATTTTTATTCTATTGATCAAACGACGCAAAAAATCAGAAGAAAGTGAGGAAAGTGAATGAACAAGCGAAAACATCATTCCCCAGTGATGCGCTTCAGAAGCAGATTCCCTGGCGTGTTCCTACTCGCTCTCACAATTGCTTTCTTCTTAGGCAGTTACACAACTGCCCAGGCGGCGGTTGTCCCACCTAGCTTTTCCACATTACCGATTAATCAATCGATGATTTCCACTGCTGGAAAAGCTGGATCTGCGCAAGGTAAAGAGGGCTTTAACTATGTTCAGATCAATGATAGTACCACGAATTCCAGTGGTGCGGTCTGGTTTAACAATCCCATCTCATTTACCAGAGATTTTCATCTGGAGATGGCCTTTTTCATTGAAAATACAGCAAATGATAGCGATGGCTTGGCATTTGTGATGCAAAGCAGTGGACCAAAAGCGATTGCCGCAGATGCGGGTTCCACGCTTGGTGTTTGGGCAACGATCACTGGAACTGATCCTTTAAATAAAGGCGCAATTCCTAACAGTATCGCCATTGAATTTGATACCTATTACAATAACGATGGCTCTGTTCTCAGTACGGATTATTCTATGGATAAAGAAGTGACCACTAAAGGTCATCATATTGCTTGGGCGTACCCAGGTGCGAATAGTTCCTATAAAAACGATGGGATCGTTTTGAAGTATGACAAAGTTTTACATCACAACAATACCGTTGGAGTCACTGATCTTTCTGACGGCAAGTGGCATACGTTTATCGTGGACTATAACAAAGCTGCCCAGCAGTTTCATTACGCTGTGCCAGATTTCAATGTTGATGTAACGATTCCTGTTGATGCCACATTTAAAAGCAACCTAAATCTGACTAATGGGGCACCGGTTTATTTTGGCTTTACAGGAGCCAATGGCGGCTATGCACAAAATAAAGCCGTTTCTTTTGTAGATGTTCAAGGGCTAGTGAATATTGATTTACGAACAGGTATTTTCCAAGCAGACACAGGAAACCTTTTGTTAGATACGGAATTTGAAGTGACGGAACCGGTTAAGGTTGATGCGACGAAAGAAATCACCTATGCGACTTACATTAACTATGATCAAACCAGTGATTTGGCTGCGTTGAGATCCGGAATCAAAGTCACACTTGCACTGCCGGAGAATCTCGTCATCGTAGACAATGTGTATTTTGGAAATGCCGATGACCTTATGACGGGTGCATTACCCAGTGGCGGAACTGCTCTCGAATATACGAGAGATTCTCAGCAGCTCACAGCTACTTTACCGGAAATGACCAGAGGGAATGGCTATCTCCTTCACTTTACTGTTCGTTATCAAGGGGTTCCGAAAGATACTAATATTGAAGAAGTGATCCCAGCAATGACTATTTTTAATGGCAATGCCTTCGTATCAAGTAGGCAATCAGGTGGTGATGATAGCCATGTGTATACGATCAAAGGCATTCTACCGCCGTCATTGACTGCTGGTGCTGCGACTGTCTTAGAGGCGCAAAAAACAGCGACGATCCAGCGGCAGAATCGAAATGTTTATACACAGATCACTTTAGAAGACAAGAATTCCACGCAAGCGCAATTATTTATCAGTGACTTTTATGCACAAGAAAAAGAACTGACAACCGCTGATTTTTCACAAAAAGCAGTGATTCAGCGTAGTGATTTGTCCGATCCTTTTCAATATACGTTAGAATTAGATACGAGCGGTCTTACCCCCGGGACCCACTATTATTTTGCTGGTTATGTTGTTGATACTGAAGGCAATTCTTCCCCAATCCACTATTTTGCCATTGACTTTAGAGGAATTGTCCAACTGCTATCTGCTCCGGAATCACTCATGGGAAAAACTGTAACCATCAATGAGTTGGCACGGGCAATGGATTCGGAGGGATGGGTGCTGCTAGAGGTCTCAACAGCAACCAGTTCGATTCTTGAAATCAGCAATACCAGCGAAGGAACCTGGCAGTTGTCCGGTCAAACAACCGCTTTTTTAGACAAAGAAAAGGCTCTGGCTGATGAGGTTCAATTGGTCTTATACGATCCTGATGATCACTCGCTGTTTTGTACCATTACATCAGATAAGAAAGTGCTTTTCGAGGCGAACACTCAAACGAACAAACATCTTTCCCTTGATTTAACTCAGTATGATTGTTATTTACGTTTTGCCCCCCAGATAGACTCTCTTACCCCCGGGACCTATCAAGGAAATGTAAATTGGCAGTTAGATAGCACCATTACAGACTAATGCACGTTGGTCAAGAATGGAAAAATCTTTGATGGATCGAAGGTTTTTCCACAAAAAAAAACGCCATTTTTGGCGTTTTTTTTGCTTGTTAAGCAAAGATGGTAAATCAGCTTTCTCGATCTTTCACTACTTTTAAGACTAAGGAAAGGGCAGCTAAAGCAAAACTGCCATATTTGACAAATTTTTCAAGAGACTCGATGGTTTGTTTTTTATTCTGCTTGCAGGCGGCACATGTCGTTTCATCGCCAACCAGTTTGTTTCCGCAGCGACAGTGTTTTTTCATTGGACACACCTCCTTTTCCAGCTCTTTTAACCTATTATCCATTATACATGGTCAATGAATATCTGTCTGAGATAATGCTGTTCTATAAGAAAGCGACTCTTTTTGCCAAGAACGAACCAGTGACAAAGAGGCGAGTTTCTCACAAAAAAGCTGTTTGTTAAAAGCGTCGGTGAACTATGGCTGAAAGGGTCTAAAAGCTTGGTGCGTTAACGATTCTCTTTCTCATTTAACGGTTTTTTGTTTCATTTGCGCCATGCAAGTGTTACGCTTTTGGTGAAAGGTGAGGTGGATAAAATGAATCGTTTAAGTAAATTTTTGATTGCCATCGGTGTAGGTGCCGCGGCATTGATCGCTGAATTTGGCTTTGGACAACCTCGCATTGCATTTGCTCTGGTGGCAATCATCGGGGGCTTGACTGCGCTGATGATGCTGATTGATATGATTCAAACATTACGTTCAGGAAAATATGGCGTTGATCTGTTAGCAATCACAGCGATTGTCGCTACACTTGTGGTGGGGGAATATTGGGCCAGCTTAATGGTCTTGATCATGCTGACAGGTGGCGATAGTCTGGAAGAATATGCCAGCAAACAAGCCAGTCGAGAACTTCGGCAGCTTCTGCAGCGTTCGCCTCAGACAGCCCATCGACTCAATGATAAGAAAGATGTTCCTGTCGAGGAACTAACTATTGGTGATTTGGTCATTGTCCGTCCCGGAGAAATCGTTCCCGTGGATGGCTGTGTCACGGAAGGCAGTACGCTGGTAGATGAGTCTTCTTTAACCGGTGAATCGCAACCTGTAGAGAAAAATCCCGGCGATGAACTAATGTCTGGTTCCGTCAATGGGGAAACCGCGATTACCTTTGAAGTGACAAAAAAAGCGGCAGACAGTCAATACCAGATACTTGTACGTTTAGTCAAAGAATCCGAAGCAAAACCTGCGCGTTTTGTGCGTTTGGCAGATCAGTATGCAGTTCCCTTTACTTTGGCTGCTTATGTGATTGCAGGAATTGCTTGGTTTGTGTCAAAGGACCCTGTTCGTTTTGCAGAAGTCTTAGTCGTAGCGTCTCCTTGCCCATTGATTTTAGCAGCCCCCGTGGCATTAGTCGCCGGCATGAGTCGTTCCAGTCGTAATGGGATCGTTATGAAGAATGGCACCACTATTGAGAAATTAGCCAAAGCCAAGACGATCGCTTTTGACAAAACGGGTACATTGACAGAAGGCAAACTGCATGTTGAGAAAATCTCGGTAAATGAGGACCAGCTTTCCGTCGAAGAGTTGTTACGCTTAGCAGCCAGTGCAGAACAAGATTCTACCCATATTTTGGCTCGTTCATTAGTTGCAGCTGCACTCGAGAGAAAATTAGCGCTGCTGCCAGTCTCGAATTTGAAAGAAGTTGTAGGGCAGGGAATCGAAGCCACGGTTTCTGGTCACAGGATCAAAATCGGGAAGCCCGCGTTTGTCGGAGCAGTCGGCGTAGATGAAGCCAAGACCAATGTCTGTGTTGGCATAGATGGAGAATGGGCCGGAACGATCTTTTTTGAAGATACATTACGGAAAGAAGCCAAGGGAACCGTTGAACAGCTGCGTCATCAAGGGTTGAAAAAAACGATTATGTTGACCGGCGATCAAGCCTTCGTGGCTCAGAAAATTGCGGCAGAAGCAGGTATTGAGACTGTTCTAGCAGACTGTTTGCCAGCAAAAAAAATTGCCGTCATTCAACAGACAGAGCAATCTGAACGTCCGATCATTATGGTGGGGGATGGTGTCAACGATGCTCCAGCTTTAGCAGCTGCCGATGTGGGGATCGCGATGGGCGCCCATGGAACCAGCGCAGCTACCGAAGCAGCCGATACTGTGATCTTGCAAGATGATCTAAGCAAAGTTTCTCAAGCGGTACAAATTTCCCAAGATACCATGAGAATCGCTCGTCAATCGGTCTTGCTTGGTATTTTTATCTGTATTGTTTTGATGCTGATCGCCAGTACAGGGGTGATTCCCGCATTGTTTGGTGCACTTTTACAAGAAGTGATCGACACAGTATCCATTCTTTCAGCACTTCGGGCGAAGAATGATCATTCTCCCCAACGAGTTATGATCAATCAGCAGGCACATTAACGAAAGGGCCGTGACAAACAAGCAGTTCCCTTAGCGATTGATTTGTGGTTCTTGACACAAATCAATCCGCTAAACAGGAGTGCTTGCAGAAGTCAGGGCTTTTTTTGCGCAGTTTCTGCCAAAAGAAGTTATTTTCTAGTGATAGATAAGTTATCCAAAGATTTATTTTAGTGAGACAAATGTGCTTCCTTTTAGTGAAACCGATTGCGAAGGCTGTTTTTAGGCGTTATTCTCATATTTTTCTTCGTTATTCCCTCAAATTGAGAATAATTTTAGTCGATTTTATGATATATATATATGTAGGAAGTTTCAGTGGGTCTACTGTGAACTATCCGTATGAAAGGATTGGTAATTCACGTGATTGATTTAATGCTTTATAAAGAAACAACTGACTATTTGGATAAAGTGATCGACAAAGCAGTGCTTGACCTTGTGGAGGTAGACTATCCTAAAGTGTACGCCTACATTCACCAATTGATCGATTCCTTCAAATGTGCTGTAAAACAAATAGATGGTTCAAACTTTTGGGAACTGTTCCCAGAAATACTTGGCTATGATTCACGGTTTGTTTTATTGAATTCGTTGATTCTTGTGCGGGATGAATTCTTGACAGAAGAAGAAATCATCCAAATGATCGAGAATGATTATACGAATTTAAATAAAGAATCTTGTGGTTATTCCTTGAAGGACCAGGAACATGAAAGCCTTATTTTTAAT
>NZ_JALAHI010000007.1 GCF_022711995.1 Enterococcus sp. | reverse complement strand
GGGTACAGAGATTCATTCCCCACAAGTGATTAGTGGAAATATTGGTGATGCCTACGACGCTACGACGGATACCTATAAATTAACAATCGACGGTTATACGCTAGATGAGAACAATTTACCAGATAACGCTCTTGGAGAATTAGGGGGAAAACCGCAGACGATTACTTATGTTTACAAAAAAGTGGCGTCTCAGACGGAGCCATCAGACCCAGAACAAAAAAATAGCGAACCGACCTCTCATGTGAAAAACAAAAATCAGCAAAAAAATCCAGATTCACCAGCAACAAAATTGCCGCAAACCAATGAGAAAACAAATGGTTACTTAAACTTCTTGGGAATTGGCCTAGTCAGCTTCATCGGATTCTACTTTATAAAACGACGAAAATAATTAAAAAGGATCTGCTTGATTACAGGGCTTTTATTCTTAAACTGAAACAAAGATTTTTCCAAAAAAAGATCAATGAGAGAACGACCAAATACCGAAACAAGAAATCTATCTTCTCGTTTCGGTATTTTTGTTGTGTTAGGGATCGATTCATCTTCCAGAAGCGGTTTAAGAAACATGGGCGCGCATTTATAGCGAATGGCTGGCAATGGCTAATTATCAATCGACAAGAGGATCAGAACTTTTGTGGTATGAAAGTTCTGATTTATCTAAACTCGATTGCAAAAGTGAGCTATGGATTCCAGTCAGTAAAAGCTTATGATTCACTAAGCAGGCGTAATGAAAGAACGCACAACGCACAAACAATCAAAAAAGCACAGTCACTTCTGTGCTTCTTTGCGTGTCTTCATTGGAAATGAGGACTAAGAAATAGTGAGTTGTGCTGAAAGAACAAGGGAAGTGTGATAGAACTAGCAATTAGACGAGATTATCCTAACGATAGCCACGGAATGCCGGGATCTACCTTGTATCTGCCGAAGACAGAAACTTTTTTCTCATTGAGGAGTCCGCTGGTAGAAAAACTTCTATCAAAAATCCTTTTTTACTGTCTAAAAAAATGACATTCAGTAATGCTAGAAAGTAGGTATTAAGTAAGAATATCCTGTGTTAGCTACGGATGGATTTACCTTTGATAAAATCTCTTAATTTACTTATTCCGAAACTGCTGATAACAATGGCTGGGAAAAATTGAACGGGAAACAGCAGAAGCAGCAGTGCAGCACTGACAAATGGTTGTCCGAGAATGATCGTTACACTGGATGCAACAACGACTCCCACAATCAAGCCTGGTGTGTAAGGAAACAGGTGCACTAAAGCAAAACCAATCGCAGTGCTTGAAAAAATAGCCGGAAAGATTTTTCCGCCTCGCCAACCAAAGGCAAAACAGAAATTGGTCAAAAAGGCTTTCCCAATGCCTAGCAACAGTAAGCTGAAAAAGGAAAATCCTAAGGCTTCTTTCGATAGAGGTAGCAACTGATGTTCACCAGAAAAAATGAAATAAGGAGACCATAGAGCGAATAAACCAATGGCAATCCCAGCGATTATTGCTTGAATGATTGGGCTATTTATTTTTTGGGCTAACTGATTCGTCAATTGTTCGATTTTTAAAAACAGAAAACCAAACACAGCACCTAGCAACCAACCAACAGGCAGCAGCAGAATCGTTTGCCATGCCCAATCAATCGTTTGTGGGAAATGTAAAGAGAAGACACTTTCTTCTGGAGAGAATTGCTCAATGAAAAGAAAACCTGCAATCCCAAAAAGGGTACTAAGGGCATATAGGAAAATTTTTCTTCCTTTCGTTTTCAATTGAAGCGAGTCATGTTCTTCGAAAACTTCACTGACACCGACAAAAGGAGCTCGGAAAATAGTGGACAACATGGTTCCGATACTGACTTTTACTAACTCTTCTCTATGTTCAAAAGTCATCTTTAAATGATCACCTATCCAAGTGATCAATCCGCCGACAATTCCGGCTAGAGCGGCCTCTGGTCCTAAACTTGCACCAAACATCAGCACAATAATCGCAGATAAGCCATTTTTAAGTAAGTGATTTTTGTAGGTGACGCGGCCTTTTCTTTTAAATTCCCCTAATGTTTCTTCAATCGTTGTAGGGTATGGCCCTATTCTTTTTTGAATGAGACCTACTAAAATTCCGCCTACTACGCCAACAACTAGCGGATAGAAAGGAATAGAAACCAGGCTTGGGATATCGACCCAAACAAAATCAATCAAAACGTTTGTCACTAACAAAAAAACAGCAGCCAGTATTCCAACTACGAAACCCAATAAACTGCTATACAATACGAACAGTGTAGAAAATACCATCCTTTTTCCTCTTTTCTTGAATTGATCCTGTCTTATGCTTGGAAAATTTTTGCGCACGTCAACTGCTTGTTCCTACTAGTTCTTCAAGAGTCAGTAGGCTCATTATGCTCACTAAGAGCTTCGATTTCTTTGCGGATCGCCAGCATATCATTTTCGATATGATCCATGTCCTCCGCAATTTTTTGTAATTTCTCTGAAATTGCAGGATTTTCTAAATCATTTTTGTACCGCAAACTATGCTCTAAGCTTGCCCAGAAATCCATTGCAATGGTTCGAAACTGAATTTCAACTTTGATTTTTTTCGTGTCTTCGAGAAAATATACAGGTACTTCAATTACGACATGAACGCTGCGATAGCCGCTTGGTTTGGGATTTTCTAAATAGTCTTTGGTTTTTAGAATCTTGATATCCGGATGTCGCCGCAGTGAATCGATGATGGCATAAATATCATCGCGGTAAGAACAAATCACTCGTAAGCCAGCAAAATCCTGAATCGAATCAATGATGACTTCCTTAGAATAGTTCAGTTGTTTTTTGTGTAATTTATTGACGACACTTTTAAATTTTTTGATTCTTTTCTGAATTTGGTGAATACTATTTTTTCGACCGCTGTGACTATTGCTTCCTAACTCACGATCAATAATCAACAATTTGGTTTCTACTTCGTCTAAAGCAGAGCGGTAATACACGGTGAGCTCTTGATAAAGTTCAATGGCTTCTACACCCATAACGTGATCACTGACTGAGGGTTCTTTGTTCACGATATCAAGCAATTGGACGATCGGAAATTCAGACATTTGGCTCTCTCCATTCAATTTTTACTTGGAAGTAAATTAGTACGTATTTGATAATAATTTTAACACAAGAGCAACTTTTCTTACGGAAAAGGGCTTCGAGAAGAAAATCGTGCATGGGGAATAAGAGAGGGACGAGGACAGAGAAGCTGAATGAAGCAGCTCAATTGAACCATTTTGTTTGATTAATTATATTTAAAATAAAAAAATACCATTGTGTGTGTGTGAAATTCGAAGTAGACTAATCTTAATAATAAAATGGCGCCTTTTATAGACTAACGTTTTTGAAGGAGCATTCAAATGGAGGAGATGGGGAAATGGACAAGCAAAATAGTAATCGTACATGGTTTTATAGTACCTTTTCAGATGATATCCCGAAAATGTTGCTAGACGGAAAGCGGGTAGCGGCACTGATTGAAATTGACGCCAAGGAATATCCTCAAGGGTTTGTCAAACGTTCAGCTGGAACGCCGAATTGTAAATGTATCATTGGAGAAGATACCGTTGATATAATCAAGTTGGGAGAAACCCATGGTTTGTTTATGAAAAAGCAGGAACAAAAAATAGTACAAATAAACGTAATAGACTTGGAGTATCTTTATCTAGGGATAAGAAAACAGTTAGTCGCGAATAGTGGGTATCACTACTTATTTTTGGATCTAAAAAGTAAGGCAAACACGAACCCGCTAAAATTCGCGATCAGTTCTTTGAAACCATTTTTGCTTCTGTGGAATCATCCAGCTTTTGCAGCCGTTGAAAAAAGGACAGATGACTCCTTAGTTCCATTACTAAATAGTAGCGATCCAGATAGGATCTTAATCCAAATCGAACATAATCAAATTGAGATTCCTTTAGTGACTGATTTAATAAAGGCATAACGGAATCCAATGAGTATAAGTGTCAGCCAAAATCCAGCAGCATTTTCATTGAAGTAAACAAAACGACTGCGAAACACCTTTAGCAAGGCTCTGTCGCAGTCGTTTTCGTGTATATCATAATCAATTCGCCATTTTCTGGATCTATTTTCCCGGTATGGCTAAAGCCAAAAACGGTATAAAACGAAAAGATTTTTTCGTTTTCTCTGTGGGCACTTAAATAGATTTTTTCCACTGTCCAATGGCTGAACAGATAGTCCAGGAGCAATGGCATAAATTTCTTACCTAAGCCCAATTTTTGCCAACGCTGATCGATCATCAAGCGATCCAACCAAATACTTTGTTCTTGTTGGTTATAGGCACCGACCATTGCAAAGCCGACAATGGTTTCTTCCTTGTACAAAGCAAGTGGGATCCAATGCAAAGAAGTATCATAGGCAGCTTCCAGCAATGAGGTGGTATTGTCTTCAATAAACGCACGTTGGGATTCTGATACTTGTAAGGCAGCAACGGTGCGCCAAGTGGACTGGGTCACTTCTTCAATTCTGACTGTCATAGTGCAGCTCCTTTCTTACATTTTTTTAGTATAACGAAAGCTGTCTGAAAGAACAAATAAGGGAAGCCATATGATCTGCTTGACTGCGTTTGGCTTTTGAAAGACGAGGCTTGTCTTTTCGTATTTCATTTGCTTTTTTGCAATAGTTTACTTTTTGTTTACTATTTCCTGTTACTATCATATTAGCTTCGTCTTTATAAGGCAAAAAAATCGAGGAAGAAATCGGATTATCGGGTGTGCCGTGAGAAAAGCTATTCTTTTGCAGATGACTGAAGCGACCTATTGAAGAACCTGTTCGTTTGGGTTAAAATCGAAAAAAATAAGCTGTCCGTTTATTTCCCTACAGGAAATTGATTAAGAAAAAACGAGCGGTCACAGCAGTTTTTCAAAAAGAATAGATTGATTTGTAACTGTTGGATAAAGGTGGGATACATGGCGTATCCAGGAGAAGAGGAAAAGAATGACTATCAAGCAGCGTTTATTTATTTCGCATATATTGATGATTATTGTTCCGGTTTTATTGAGCTTGTTAACTTCAGTGATCGCTTTTTTGTTAGTTTGGCGGTATTTCTGGGGATTGGACGAAGGGGCGATGATCAAAAACACGGAGTTTCGTGCGCAATACGCCACGGTGGAGAGTTTGATGATCAAATGGGACAATAAGAAAACGACAGATGCTGATGTGGTCGCTGATCTGAAGCATTTCAAGAAGACCCAACACAGTAAAGATATTGCGTTACTGGTCTATGATGGCGATCAGCTGATTTCATCGGTTGGTGAAGTAACGGATCAGAAAATGTTGGATGTTGCTTTAAAAGAAGTAGGGGAGCATAGTTATCTAAAAGACCAAACCTTTCTCACCACTTTTGAGACCAATCATTACAAGATCATTTTGATCAATTCGAATTATTACAATGATCTGTATTATCAAGATCCATTGTGGGATCGTGATTATAAGTCGATGTTGTCGCGCATCATCGTAGTCGTCGTAATTTTGATTCTCTCAATCATCTTTATCACCAGTCGTGTTCTGACCCGATATTTGACTAAAAGCATCACCGATCCTTTAGATTTATTGACGAAGGGATTTTACAAAATCAGAGAAGGCGATTTGCAGTATCAGATCCAGTATACGAAGCAAGATGAATTTTTGCCCGTCTCGAAAGATTTTAATGGAATGGCTCGCCAGTTGAAACAGATGATGGATAATCAGAATAAATTGGAAGCTAATCGACGAGAGTTGATCGCTGGTATTTCCCACGATCTGCGGACTCCTCTGACTTCGATTAAAGCATATGTGGAGGGGCTGGAGAAGGGAATCGCTCAGACACCGGCGATGCGAAGCAAATACTTTACGATCGTGAAAAAGAAAATCGATGACTTGGATCAAGTGATTGCTCAGCTTTTCTTATTTTCGAAACTAGACACTGGAGAGTTTCCTTTTAATCTGGTGACAACTACTAGCAAGAAACTGATCGATGAATACATTGGCTTTATCCAGCAGGAATATGAGCTGAACGGATTAAAGATAACCCTCGCATCGAATGATCAAAATGTTGTTTTAGAAGTTGATCCGGTACAATTTCGCACCGTTTTGACGAATTTATTTGAAAATGCCCGTAAATATGTTGATCGCAAGGACAAGGAAGTAGTTGTATCCTATGAAGTTATTGCGGAACAATTTATCTTATCGATCACCGACAACGGCAATGGCGTCTCAGAGGAAAATTTAGAAAATTTGTTTGAACTCTTCTATCGTGATGACCGTTCACGAACCAATCCAAGCAAAGGGAACGGTTTGGGATTGGCGATTTCAAAGAAAATCATTGAAGGATTCCATGGAACGATTCAAGCCTGTAACCATTCAAATGGGGGACTGACGATCGTTATCATACTCCCAGTGAAATCAAAAAGGAAGTGAAAAAGTTGCGTGTACGAGTATTAATTATTGAAGACGATGAAGATATTTCAATGATCGAAAAAGACTTTTTAGAAATGGAAGGGTACGAGGTCTGTATCGTTAATGATGGCTGTGCAGGCTATCATGAAGCGTTGACAGAAAAGTACCAGTTGATTTTACTGGATGTGATGTTACCAGGAATGGATGGCCATGAAATTTGCCGCAACATTCGGGACAAGGTCGATATTCCCATCATTATGGTGACGGCCAAGTCAGAAGAGTTAGAGAAACTAAGAGGCTTGGGTATAGGTGCAGATGATTATATCTCAAAGCCGTTTTCCCCCACTGAGCTTGTCGCTCGTGTGAAAGCGAACATTGCCTAGTACAATCGGATCAAACGTGGAAAACAGACAGAAACTGTATCTAGTGAAATCGAATTAGGTGGCATCCGAATCAATTCTCAGACCCATCGTGTCTATGTGGATGGAAGCGAAGTTGACTGCAAACACCGAGAATATGAGTTGTTGCTCTTTTTGATGGAGAACCCGGAGATCGTCTTTAGCAAAGAACAACTGTACGAAAAGATTTGGGGAATGGAAGCACTCGGCAATATCCGAACCGTTGCTGTGCATATCAATCGTTTAAGAGAAAAAGTTGAGGAAGATCCCACCAATCCTCAATACATTCAAACCGTCTGGGGCGCTGGCTATCGTTTCAAAGCCTAAACAGCCAATCTGCTCCAACAAGATAAAAAGCAAGAAACTTTTCTCAGTCCGTCGGCTGATGAAAGAGATTCTTGCTTTTTTTTGTAAAGAAAAGGGTGCTTTTTTGCGTGAAACTGCTTTATATTACAAAAATGTAAGCAGGTTAAAAAAAAACTAATAAATGAAATAAATTG
>NZ_JALAHI010000101.1 GCF_022711995.1 Enterococcus sp. | reverse complement strand
TAACTATAGTGTAAACCCATAAACCTGTGGTATAATTAACTAGCAGAATCATTAAACAAAAAAGTATATCGAGGTGAATGAAATGGAATTGAATTTAGAAAAAACTTCTTTGCCGGTCTATGAAGCATTAGCCAATGAGACCCGTTTGGCGATTTTGAGGGAGTTAGGTGGCGAAAGAAAAAGTATCAGTGAGATTGGGGAAAAATTGGCAATCAGCAACGCACTCATGACCAAGCACATCAAAAAATTAGAGCAGGCGCAATTGATCAAACTGGAAAAAGGAACGGGAAAAGATTGGAAAAAGAAATTTTTAGCTTTAAAAACCGACTTTATCAACATCAATTTTCCAGAAAAAGTATTTCCAGAGTTGAATTTGACATCATTACCTGTAAAAATTGGCCATTTCACTGATTTTAGAGCCGAAGCTTCTTGCGGCATGGCAACAAAAGATCGTTTGATCGGCGCATTAGATGATCCGAAGTCTTTTTTGGCACAAGAGCGAGTAGATGCCAGCATTATCTGGATAAACAATGGCTTTTTGGAGTACAAAATTCCGAAACCGCTAAAGAATGGGGAAAAAATCGAAATGCTGGAAATCAGCATGGAGATCGCCTCTGAATTTCCTATTTCCAACAACTATTGGCCGAGCGATCTTTCTTTTTATATCAATGATGTCTGCTTAGGAACCTATACAGTACCGGGGAATTTTTCAGATGTTCGGGGCTCCTTGACCCCTCAGTGGTGGATTGATGAGTTCAGTCAATACGGCTTGTTGAAGCATCTGCGAATCAACCGCTTTGATACATCGATTGATGGCGAAAAATTGACCGACCATAATTTAAGCGAAATCGATTTGGATCATAGTGATTTCTTCACCTTTCGAATTGCTGCACCAGCAACTGCAGAACATGCGGGTGGTCTAACGATTTTCGGGGATCGTTGGGGCAATTATCCGCAAGACTTGCTCTTCAACTTTTATATCTCTGAATAAAAAAAGACACAGGCAAACGATTGCCTGCATCATTCGAAGGTCCCTGTCTCAAACTCGATGATTGCTACTTGTCTCATCTGCGATCGCGGGAATCGTTTCTCTGTGTCTTGATTGGTTTTATTTTGCACCAGCTACTTCAAAAATCCGTTCGATCAATACCATGACATTGCGAACTTCTTCATTTTTGACAATCGGTTCAGCCCCATCACGAACCACATGATAGAAATTCTTGTAAAAAGGATCAAAATCGGCTTTGACTTCTGGAAACGGCAGTGACTCAGCAGCCAATTCAGAAGGTGGTGCCATCGTTTTGGTCAACCCTACGCCAGCTTGAACAGGTTTAGGTGCAGCAACATCTTCGCGGCCCGTGGCACGAACCATCTCGCCATTCAAATCCCAATCTTGGATTGTTGCAGTTCCTTCAATCCCCTTAATATACCAACGCGGCAATTGGGTATAATTGGAGGTTCCAACTTCTACGATAGCTTTGACTCCATTTTCAAATGTGATCAATGTGAAGAAGCCATCGTCAACTTCTTCTCCTAGAATATAGCTTAGGTCGGCTTTGACATCTTTGACCGGGCTATCGATAAGCCAGAGCATTTGATCCAACAAGTGAACGCCCCAGTCTAATACCATACCGCCGCCTTGTTTTTTGACATGGCGCCAGTCCCCTGGAATGCCATTCGCTCCTTGAACCCGTGATTCGATTTGGAAAAGATCGCCGATTTGTCCATTGCGATACAAGTCACGAACAAGCAAGAAATCTGGGTCCCAACGACGATTTTGATGGACCATAAACGTATTGCCCGTTTCCTTGGCCACAGCAACGATTTCATCTAATTCAGCAGTGTTTAAAGCAACAGGTTTCTCACAAACGACATGTTTGCCCGCTTGAAGGGCTGCGATCGACAAATCCTTGTGCAAATCATTGGGCGTTGCGATCAGCACAGCTTCAATGGTTTCATCTGCTAATACTTCTTCATAACTTTTATAGATTTTATGGCCTTTTTCTTGTGAAATAGCTTGTCTTTCTTCTGAAATATCATAGGTGCCTACGATATGGATCCGTTCATTTTCATTTGGCATGATATTATGCACATGATAGGCACCCATACCGCCATAGCCAATAACAACAAAATTGATTGCGCTCATCTTCAATACTCCTCGTTATACCCACCACATTGCGGATGGTTCTTCTTTGATCATGATCGATTTCAAATTCGTGATCGCACGGGTCAATCCTTCATCAATCGACATGATTGGGTCTTCATGTTCAATACTCAAAACATAATCATAGCCATAGATCCGCAATGCGGAAATAATGTCTGACCAAACCTGCAAGCTATGTCCGCAGCCAACAGAGCGGAAAGTCCATGCCCGTGTTTTGACATTGCTGTACGGCTGCATATCTGTTAGACCATGCATATTGATATTGTCTTGATCAAGATACGTATCCTTCGCATGAAAATGATGGATCGCATCTGCTTCACCTAGAATCTTGACTGCTGCTACTGGATCGATCCCTTGCCACCACAAATGGCTTGGATCAAGGTTACAACCAATCGCTTTCCCTGCAGCATCCCGCAGTTTTAACATGGTATAAGGTGTATGAGCCAAGAAGCCCCCATGCAGTTCAATACCAATTTTGACACCCGCTGCTTCTGCTTCCGTGTTGATCCCTTTCCAATAAGGAATCAGCTTTTGTTCCCATTGGTAATTATAATTATCATCGTATTCCGTTGGCCACGGCAGAACAGGCCAGTTGACTTGCGTGTCGGTTGCATTTCCCCCGGAAACACCAGAGAAGCCATTGACGACAGGAACATTCATTAAGCTAGCTAACTTGATGGTTTTACGCAACAATTCATCTGCTTCCTGCGCTTCATTTTTTAAAGGTGAGATGGGATTGTTGTGACAGCTTAACGCCGAGATTTCTAATCCTTTGTCGGCTAATTTAGCTAAATATTCTTTCCGGTCTGCTTCACTAGCAAGCAACTTGTCGATATCCAAGTGAGCATTGCCAGGAGAACCCCCTGTGCCGATCTCAACAGTTTGTAATCCTTTTTCTGCAACTTCTGTGATCATTTCTTCAAAAGATAAATGATTGAATAATGGCGTAAATACTCCTAATTTCATTTTCCTACCTCCTCGTTGGCTTGATAATGCCCATAGGTGGGATACGTATTTTGGGTTGGTGCACACCAGCGGGCTGCATTTTTGATCACTTTTTGTACTTTTTCGTTGTAATAACTTGGGAAGGTTTCATGCCCCGGCTGGAAGTAAAAGATCTTTCCATTGCCTCGGCGGAAAGTACAGCCGCTGCGGAAAACTTCGCCGCCTGGGAACCAGCTAACAAAGATCAATTCATCTGGTGCTGGAATATCAAAGTGTTCCCCATACATTTCTTCTTTTTCAAGTTCAATAAAATCACCGATACCTTCTACGATCGGGTGGCTCGGATTGATGTTCCAGATTCGGCAATGCTGATCATCCACACGCCATTTCAAATCACAAGATGTTCCCATTAACTTCTTGAAGATTTTGGAGAAATGACCAGAATGCAACACGATCAATCCCATTCCCTCCAAGACTCGCTGCTGCACTCGCTGAACGATTTCGTCTTGTACCTCATCATGGGCCATGTGTCCCCACCAAACGAGGACATCGGTGTCAGCCAATACTTCGTTTGTTAATCCGTGTTCAGGTTCATCTAAAGTAGCCGTGCGAACTTCCAGATCATCGGCTTGCAAAAAGGCAGCGATTTGCCCGTGGATTCCTTCTGGATACATCGCCCGAACGGTTTCATCTGTTTTTTCGTGTCTAAATTCATTCCAAATAGTGACATGGATCATTGGTAAACCTCCTCAACAATAGCTTTTAATTGCAAATAATCAATGGCAGTCGCTTCTAGCGGTGCGTATTCCTGAAAAGCCTCTTGTTCTACGATCAGCCAAGGCAATTGGAATTGTTTGGCAACAGCCACATAGTCCTTGATGGGCAAAACGCCACTGCCGATTTCTGTGCTTTCTTTCGGTTCTTCCTGCATGTCCTTGATATGCAAAAGACCAACCGCCTCTTGATGTTCCGTCAGCCAAGACAACACATCGGTACCCGAATAAGCGATCCAATAAAGATCTGCTTCCAACTTGAGGGCTGGATTTTCAGCTAACAACTCTTCAATCATTGACTTGTCGGGAATCTCCGTAAATTCATGGGCATGATTGTGATAATAACATTCAAAGCCTTGATCTGCGGCTTTCTTAGCAACTTCTGCAAGTTCGCGGGCAAAGTTTTGCCATTCTGCTAACGTTTTGAATGACGCATAAGGAACGACCAAACGGTGATTGCCAATGGCTTTTTCAAAAGCCACTGTTTCCTCGAAGTGGTCGCGCAATGCTTCAAAAGGCACATGCGAAGCTGCTGCTTCAAGACCATTTTCTTTTAATGCCTGAGCGACTTCTGTTGCAGAATGACCATAGTAACCAGCAAATTCTACTCCGTCATAGCCGCTTTTTTTCACTTTTTCAAGAGCTTGAAAAAAGTCTTCGCGACACGCTTCTTGGATGCTCCATAGCTGTAATCCGATTTTTGGTTTCATTGTTCTGCTCCTTTTTAGCGTTTGTTTAGAGATAGACTGGTTCGCCAGTTTTGGATGATTTGTAGATCGCTTCTAAGATTTCAGTCACAACCATTGCTTCTTCCGGCTTGACCACAGGTTCTGTGTCATTGATGATGGCACTGATCCATGATTGGGCCTCTAAAATTTCAGGTGTTTCTCCAGCTCCTTCATAGAAGTCGACCCCGCCAGTTTCCAACTCAATATTTTTTTCATACAACAAACTATGATCTTCGCCATTGATGGTTAAACCGTTGTTCATATCCGCCCCAGCTTTGCTACCCATCAATGTCGTTTTTGCTTCTTTGACGTCTAAGCTGTTCAACGCCCAGCTAGCTTCCAAGAAAATCGTTGCGCCATTTTCCATGACTACAAATCCAAACGCCGAATCTTCCACGGAAAATTTCTCTGGATCCCATGATCCCCACGCATTCGCCGCATTCTTGGTCTGAGATAATTCATGGTACGCTTTTCCAACCACAAATTTAGGCTGATAGTTATTCATCATCCACAACGTTAAATCAAGTGCATGGGTACCGATGTCGATCAATGGGCCGCCGCCTTGTGCTTCTTCATCTAGAAAAACACCCCAAGTTGGTACTGCCCGACGACGGATGGCGTGGGCTTTCCCAAAATAGATATTCCCTAATTGGCCTTCCTCACAAACTTCATGCAAGTAACGAGAATCTTTTCTAAAACGATTTTGATAACCAATCGTCAGCTTCTTCCCAGTGCGATTGGCTGCTTCGATCATTGCTTGTGCTTCTTCGGTGGTTTTTGCCATTGGTTTTTCACACATCACATGGCAATCCGCTACCAGTGCCGCAATTGACAATTCCGCATGAGAAGCATTCGGTGTACAAACATGTACGACATCTAAATCAGCTTGAGCCAACATTTCTTTATAATCGCTGAATACTTGGGCATCTTCTGTACCGAAAGCTGTTTTAGCTTCCACTGCTCGTTCGACGATCAGATCACAAAATGCAACCATTTCCGCTTCTTTCACTTGTGATAATGCCGGCATGTGTTTGCCATTAGCAATCCCGCCACAACCAATGATTCCAATTCTTACTGTCATCTCTTTCCTCCTGAAAACGCTTATTATTTTCTACTCATTTATTATAGCGAAACGGTTCGACAGGTTCTTCCCAAATTCCTCTTAAAAAATTCCCGAAATTTATCTTATGGAACTCTCACTAAAAAACCTCCCTGACGTTTTTTACGAGACACTAAAAACACCCGAACAGACACGGAACAACCGCTGAAAAACAGCGAATGAACCAACGTTCGGGTGAGACAGCTGATTGGTTGAAGACAGCTTTCATCAAGTATTCAATTGCTTCTGATATTGCAAAGGGGACTGTCCAACCACTTCCTTGAACACATGGTGAAAGGTTTTGACACTGGCAAAACCAGCTTTTTCCGCCACTTCCGCCATTGGAAGTTTTTCGTTTGCTAAAACAAACTTTGCTTGATTGATGCGGTACTCCGTCAAAAACTGCATGAACGTTTTTCCCGTATTTGTTTTAAAAAAACGCGTGAAATAATGCGGACTGAAACCAACATGCTTCGCCGTTTCTTCCATCGTCAAGACGTCTTGATAGTGGGATTCAATGTATTCAAAGACCTCATCCAGTCGCTGCAACGTTTCTTTGTACTGGGCCGCAGAACGTTTCAAAGGAGCAATCTTCTTAATACGTTGCGGCAACCCTTGGTAACATTCACCGATCAACTGATACAAAAACCCCATCGTCAAATAACGCTTGCCAGCTACTTGTTCTTCTTCTAACTGGTAGAGTTCGATCAATAAGCCCTTGATTTTCTCTGTGAAGCTAGCCGGCCAATGCTTACTGTGAGGCTCCCCTTCATCAAAAAGGGTCTTTAGAGAAAGTTCCTTTTCTCGCAGGAGAGTCTCATCAAACATCGTAAAATCAAATTGATAGACATAGCGTTCACTTTCTGGAGAAGCCAAAAAATAATGTGGCTGGCCACTGGCAAAAATGTACAGCTCCCCTTCTTCCAACTCAATGATTTCATCTGCTACCCCAATATTGACTTTTCCTCGCTTCGCATAAATCAGCTCGATTTCTTTGTGCACATGGGGATACACGATCGTCAACCCATCGTTAAGGAATGTCCGAAACCGAAAATCGCTTTCAAATTCTGGAATCTCAAGATACATACTCATAGTGCTATTTTCTCCTTTGCTTCCATTCTATTCCATTATAGAACAAAGAATTTTGGTCCGAAACGCTTTTCTGATTTTTTATAAAAAAATCGTCGCTCCACGCTTTTTTGTGGTATCTTGTACGAAAAGGGGGTTATTATGAATTACTACGATCAGCATTTGCATACTTTTTTATCCTTTGATTCAGAAGAACGCTTCGAGAACTACTTAGCATTTCAGCCGGAATTTTTTGTGGCCACCGACCACTTCGATCTTAAGAATCCGTATTCAAATTATCGTGACGACATCCCTGATTACGAGCAACTCCAGCAATGCCATCACACACTGCAAGCAAAAACAGCTACCAAACTTTTGAAAGGGATCGAAATCGGTGTCGTCCCAGGACAAGAAACCCAAATTTGCGACTATCTAGCCCACCATCCTTACGACCTGAAATTAGTCAGCATCCATCAGAACGGTACCTTTGATTATATGGATGATGCGGTAGTGCATAAAGACAAGTTCACTGTAGCCAAAGCTTACTTTGAGCAAATGGCAACGGTTCTGGATACATTTCCTGACGGTCATATTCTGACTCATTTTGACTACGGCTTGCGACGCTTCGACTTTACAGCAGAAGAACTTGCACAGCATTTTGAAAAAGAACTCACTGACATTTTCAAAAAGGTCGTCGCCCGCGAATTAGCCTTTGAAGTCAATGCCAAAAGTTTTGGCCCTTATCAAAACGCCTCGCTTTATGCCTATGCCATACCACTCTACCAAAGCGTGGGGGGCAAACTGTTTACATTAGGCTCTGATGCCCATAAAGCCAGCGATTACCGTTTACTATTTACTGAAATGAGCCAGATGCTGAGCTCCTTCGGTGTAGAACAACTCGCAGTCTTTCAAGGAACTGAAAGATACATGGCAGATTTGCCAGAAGCGTAAGGCAAACTATCTAATTCGGACAAAAATCAAGGATACAGCAATAACAGAAAAATCTATCTTGAGACGAGCAACTTTCGCCTCAGGATAGATTCTTTTTTAGTTTAAGTTACTTGCTGAATAACGTTACTTCCTACTTAGTAGCCAACTAGTTTTTTCATGTTTCTCGTTTTTGCACAGGAAGATTTTTAATTTTTTTGCTTTTAAATCCGCTACTAAAGACAGCAATCGTCACTAAATATAACAAGAGAGGAATAACGAAAGTTACCAGTAAGATGCCTTTTTCTGCTGTGCTTGTCTGTGATTGATTTGCTACGTAACCAGTAAAACTTAAAACAAATCCCGGAACAGCACCCCCTACAGCCATTGCGAATTTCATAATCAATGAAGTAAGAGAAGCAACCAACGCTGTCGCTTCTATGTCTAGTTCGTTTCTTATGGTATCGACATTATCTGCGGAAATACTGTATTGAAGTGTATTCGTTAATCCTAATGAAAATTGTACCCCGCAATAACATAGTACGAACACAACGGTATGATGATCGATTACCAAAAAAACAAGCATACTTAATGATAGCAGGATTAACCCCATTATATACAGTCGTTTTTTTCCATACCGTTGTGACAGTCTAGGAACCAAAAGTCCTGCTGCTAATGCGCCCATCATTCCTGCAAAACTTGCTACACTCAACAATTTAGGGCTTTGAATAATGTAGTGGAGATAATATAGCAGTGAACCGTTGAAAATATTCGTCGCTGCTGTAATAAACAGCATGGCTAGAAACAAAGAAACAACCGGACGAAGCTTGAACACTCGTAAAGCATCCTTCATTGTGTATTTTTCTTTTACTGGTTTCGTTAAGTAGGCAGCCTCTGTTCCTCTTTCCTTCACCAACAACGTTCCTATGATCGTAAAAAACAGAACAACAAGTACCGTTCCTACAATCAGTAAAAGATAGCCATTCAAAGGTGTGGCAAAAGCAGCGATTGCTAACGGTGCAGCTACATTTAATATAGCCGGCCCCACTGTATATGAAATTCCTTTGATCGAGGATAGCTGATTCCGTTCATCTTCATCTTTCGTTAATACAGGAATCAAGCTATTCAAAGGAATATCCATGAAATCAAAAGTTACTCCTAACAAGATGTACGAGACGCTGATAGCGATGATTTTTTGAGCTGGAAATAGGAATGGCGAGAACCAGACAAGTAAATAGTTCAAACAACAAATGATGACCCCTAAAATCAACACTGGTTTGTATTTTCCTATTTTTGTTTTTGGAAAACGATCAATCACAAAGCCAATGAGCGGATCACTGACTCCATCTAAAAGTCTGGAAACGAGGAACAGTCCCCCTACAACAGCTGGATCAACACCGATGACATCCGTATAGAAAATTAACAAATAGGTGTTCAATAGTGTCATAATAGGAATGTTTCCAAGATTCGTTAAGGCAAATCCGAATTTTTCAGATACTTTCAACTGATCATTACTCATTATTTTCTCCTTTTCTTTCAAAAGTCCGGTTTAGACCTTTGCTGCGATTTCAACGCTGATGGCTTGATTGGCAAATAATGGTTGCTCTTTTCCATTCATTCGTAAGATGCCGCCCTCTCGATCTGTACAAATGACTAAGTGGGTATCAGTCTTCTCAATTTTTACACAACCACCTTTGATTGGAAAAGTGCAGGACAATTGATTGAAAGAATCCAGCTTAGGATCGACTAGAAATGTTTCATATCCTGGACGAATAGGTTGAATTCCTGCGAAATAGCGACCGAGCAAATAGATAGGGCTAGCTCCCCAGGCATGGCACAGGCTCTTTCCAAAAGGATCCCCATACATTTCATAAATAGCTTCGCCACTTTCTCCAGGTACATACTCTTCCCAGAAAGTAACTGCCTCTTGTTCCACCATTCCGCCCCAATAATCAAGAATAATCTCGTGGACTTGTCCAGTTTGCCCTAATTTACAAAGGGCATCCTGTTCAAAAAATTTGAAATAAGGCGTAGTGATTTGCGTGACGTTCTCATTAAGCAATACATTTTTCAAAATCTGCTGCTTCTTTTCTTCATCGACAAAGTCGAATAAGACTGCAAAAATATTTGCATGACGGGTCACATTTCTCTTTCCAGAGACATAAGAATCAATAAATGCGCCTTTTTCTTCATCCCAGAAATAGCTCATCAAATTAGCTTTCAACTGCTCATATCGCGACAGATAGTGATCAATATTCTGATTCAAAATCGAGCCACAAACGGTCATTGCCTTATACGCTTTTAATAAAAGAACTTGTTCAGCTGCTAAAGTTCCTTCTTTATCCATTTCAGACCAGTCAATAAATATCCAGTCTTTTTCACGACCATAAATGAATCCTAACTCGTTGGTTTGTTTTTCAAGATAATCCATCATGGTCACCATTTTCGAATAAACTTGTTCAAGGAAAAGGATATCTCCAGACATCATATAGTGATTTTCGATGCCTATGATCCATAGTATGGAATAGTCAACGATGGTGTTCATATGCTGTTTGACTTCATTTTGCCCTCGGAGTGCCATAATGGTCCGCTTATTGATGTCTTCATCAAAGAATAGGTACTGATTGATAAAATAACTTTGATAAGCATCACCTGACCATATCCAGCGATCACGTTTGATCCCATCAATAAAGAAAAGGCCGCTGCATAATGTAAAAGTTTCTACAGATATATCCCATATTCGATTCATGACAGAATCATCTGAAACAAAGATTGCTTGATTGTTTAACGGAAGATATTCATGCAGCGCATAAATTTCAATCGCTTCTGGAGCTACATTAGGGATGAAAAGATAACGAAAGGCACGTTTGCGAATGTTCGTTTCTTTTCTTACATTTTCCTGCTTGTAATAGCACATTTGACTATCGCGAGCCTCTGACTCAGACTCTCCATAGCAGATAGTAATGGGTTCCTCAGTCAACAATTTAGGGATTGCTAACGATCCAAAGATCGCCCGTCCGTAATCAAGTAACGTGCCGCCTGCAACCGACACCTTCGAAATAGGTAGACAAGTTTCTGTTTCATAATAAACTTTATTAGGGTCTTGCTCTTTCTTCATATAAAGATTGCTCCAGCCAACGGGAGCTTCTTCAACAAAGTTACTGCAATACCAGCCTTCATCACTCTTGATTATTTCTCCTTCAATATAGATGGCTGGCAAACCGTTGGGATTTCCTACGTTTACCCTGATTTTGTTGAATCCTGGTTGGCACGTGACTTCTTGTCCAAAAGGATATTTCACTTCATTTACTTCGACAAATCCAATTCCCGTTGCATGTACGACAAATGTGGTGGGAACTTGTAAATCATACTCGCGTTTAAATTTCACGTTTTTGTGACAGTCGTCGATATACCAATACGCCGGCCAATCGTACCCCCGTTCTTCTCTAGAAAAATTTTGCAAAAGTCCTTGGCGAATTTCAAAATCGCCAGCGTACCAGATCCATCGTGGTAATTTGTTTGTTGTCAAAATAGCTCATTCCTTTCTTCCATTTCCTAAATGCCTCATTCATCAACTACCTTACTAAATCGGTCGTATCAGAATCCGCTTGCATAATTCTTACTTTGTTTCCTTTTTGTAATTTCATCATGACAGCGCCCGCAACAGTTGCTATCAAAACAATCGCAGCAAAGCCATACATTGAAACTTGAATATTATTAGGTGCTACCAAAAATGGTGTGACGAAGGCAAACAATCCACAGCACAGTCTTGAAAAGCCATTAATGATTCCTTGTAAAAACGCACGAGATTCCGTAGGAAAAGATTCTTGTGTCCAAACTTTATAGATTGCTTCTCCAGCTAGCGGATTACCAAAATTATAAAAAGCAATCGTTATCGCCAACGCAATGAATCCAGAACTGCCCCCAATTACTGCCATACCAACCATCGCCATGAATTGGACAAAAGCACCCACAAAAAATGCTTTATTTCGATATTTTCCACCTGCTACTGAGGCAAAAATAATCGTGGTCACCAAAGAAATGACATTCAATACGATACCCAATCCCGTTGCTTGCATTTGACTAGCGCCTGCATTCGTCAATGCATAGGTTTGAAACTGTCCCCATGTATTCGCCAACAGATTCCAGCAAACATAAAAAACTAAAATGGCAAAGAAAAAGTTGCGGTAGACTTTTGCCTGGTTCCCACTAAAAATTTCTTTTAGAGATATTTTTTGCTGTTTGTCATTAGTCTTCAACAGCGACTGACGTGCTGCGCCTTCTTCATGAAACATCTGGAATTTTTTTGAAACAGTTCGCCAAATCCAAGTAAAGATCGAAAAAACCAAAAGGATGCCAAAAACAATCCGAGCCCCTAAAACCCCACTGACTCCTGAAAGCAAGAAAGAACAAATGTAGGAAATAAAAATACCAATTTGCCAGAATATTTGTGTCGAAGATACTAAGCTTGCAGAAGTTTTCTCATCTGGTGCGTCGTGTGAAACAACAGTTAAACTGATTGGCAAATCAGCACCAGACGCGATACCCATGACAATCACACCTAGTAACAACATCAAAAAGTTGCCTGAAAATACACAGATTGCTGCTCCGATGGCATAAAATAAATTGATCCAATTGAAAGATCGAATCAAACCAAAAATCTTTGTGATTTGCCCTGCAAATAAGGACCCAAACGCAATCGCAAATGTCAGCGAGCCAGAGACTAAACCAACTTGCCCTGCAGATAAATCTAACCCCTTCTGCCAAACTGGGATAGTCGCTGAAAGACCAACGATACAGCCCGATCCTAGCATAGAGCCTACGCCTGCTGCAGTTGCTAAAGGCGAATATTTTTTTACTAATGATTGCTGTTTTCCTTTTGTTTCCATTTAAAACACCCTTTCTTGTTCATAGGGTTATATTAAACGCTTACACAATATGGCACAATTTCAAAAATGTAGGGATTTACTATCAAATTCACAGGTTATAATTTCGTTTGTTTTTCGGTGAGAGCCTTTTTCTGGTTTAAAAAAGGCTTTAACAGCAAAGAAAACATTGACTATTTATTAGTGATAACCTATATATAGAATGAACTATATAAAAAAACTAGGTGATTAACAGATGAAGAGTTTGATAAAGCTTTTTGATACAGAAGATCGAATTGAGGCGCAACAAAGAGCAACAGGAAAGAATATCAATGAAATGAATTTAGACTACCATGGATCAGTCATTCCTAAAATACCAGTAAATGACTTTTTTGAAGAGGGGTCTATCTATATCAATAAGCATCATCGCTATTCTTATACTCCTGCCCATACTCATAGTTTTCTGGAAATGAACTATATTTTAAGAGGTTGTTGCCAACAAAAAATTAACGGGGATTCATGGGTATTAACTGAACAACAGCTCATTATTATGGACACTGAAGTAATCCAACAAATTGATTATGTAGGAAAAAACGATTTGATTCTCAATATTTTAATTAACAAACATACTTTACAATCCGAAATTTTGAACCACTTACCCGCATCAAACAATCCAATAACTGACTTCTTTTTAAACGCAGTTAACACAGATAGTGTTCACAATACTTTTTTAGTTTTCGACTTAAAAGAACATTCGATAATCAAACAGCTTTTATTTTTGCTGATTCATAAGTTTTATCTTAAAGAAAGCCTCTATCAGCGGTCGTTAAACCTCCTGTTAGGCTCCTGTTTGTTGGAATTGGCTGCAATCCCTAGCTTGAATGAACTAACATTAACATCTCAAGGAAATAATTTGGCGCCACTCCTAAAATATATCAACGATCATTACACAACCATCACTCTCAAAAAACTAGCAACAGAATTTGGCTACAATCAGAATTATTTAGGGAATATGCTCAAGGCAAAAACCGGTGCGACATTCCAAGAAATGATTGACCAAAAACGTTTGATTGAAGCACAAAGACTGCTTAGAGAGTCTTCCATGACTATTGATACTATTGCCGAAAATTTAGGTTATAAGAGCACACCTTCTCTATTCAAGCTCTTTCAAAATAAAATGCAGATGACCCCTACCCAATACCGGCATTTTTCAAAAAAGGGAAGTGAACCTATTTCTCACGAATAGCTTCAAAAAAATTGCAGAAAAGAATGATTTAGCACAAAATAAAAAACCGTACTATGAATCAACACAAAAGAATCCAGAACCTGTTGAATACACCCGATCGCCCTATTTTTTGTGACGACGTCCCTTTGAAAGACACAGGCCAATCCACCTATATGATTCGGATTTTTTTGTTGTTAGACTCATAGCACAGTCAATTAATTTATTCTTCCCCTACTTCGCTTCCAGTACATCTTCTTTGGCATGGATCAGTTGTGTCAAGAAGTCGCAATAAGGGGTAGGAACATTGTATTTCCGTCCTTTGCGTGAAATGGCACCATTGATGTAATCAATCTCTGTTTTACGATGGTTGTTGATCAAATCTTGATACATCGAAGGGTAATGCAAGCCGATACCGGCAGGATCATAGGTTTTCTCGATATGGGCAACGACTTCTGGGATATCTAATTCGACTGACTCGTGAGCAGCAACGGCTGCAAATTCTGCGACGATGGTTTCTACCATTTGTCGTGCAGTAGATGTATTCCCAAATTGAGCAATATTGATATCCAAGATAGAACACAATCCATTCAATGTGCCATTGACACAAGCTTTGCGATAGATTGAATAACGAATATTTTCAGAATATGACGCATTCAATCCAGAAGCAGTCAGTACCTCAGCCAGTTCTTTGGCCGCAGCTTCTTTTCCTTCACCAATGTTTTGTAGTTCAACCGAGCCTTCGCCAAATAAACGAACTTGTCCAGGTCCGATCAGATCTGCTGTCCATAAGGTATTGCCTAAGAAAATTTTATCGGCAGCAACATATTTTTCAATTGTATCTTCATGTCCAATGCCATTAAGTAAGCAAAGCACTCTTGTTTGATCACTGATCAACGGCGCAATATCTTGCATCATTTGATCTAATTGCATCGCTTTTGTAAAAACAATGATCAAATCCGCTGGCGTATCTGCCACTACTTCAGACTGTGCATAAATCGGAAAAGACTCTGTGACTTCTTCTCCATCCAAATTGGCTTGAAGTCCATTGGTACGGATCGCTTCGATATGCGCAGGCCAACCATCGATCAGCGTAACGTCGTTGCCGCCTCTTTTCAATTTGATCGCGAATCGGCTGCCCATGGCACCTGCACCAGCAATAACAATTTTCATCTCTATTCCTCTTTCCTATCTGACAATTAGGTATAGTTTACTCCAAATCAGGCAAATATGCGAGGGGCTTGCCTTTTTTAAAGCAAAATCTCCCTAAAAAATCAATTGGAATCGTTTGATTTTTCAGATAATTAAAGAACAAAAGATCCTTCTCAGGATCTTTTAAACTGTCACTTCAGTCGCTAGTTGTGCTAAAATTGCTGCTCGTTCTTCTTGAGAGATATGGTGCTCCATGACGTAACGATTGTTTTCGTTCGCTGCACATTCATAGCAACAGCCGCCTAAATGTGCCGCTTGATTTGCTTCCGAAGTGAGGAACTGACGATTGCATTCTGGATTTCCGCAATTGACGTAACGCTCACAGGGGGTGCCATCGAACCAATCGCGACCGATCACTGTCTTGTCGACATGATTGATTTCCACACTGATACGTTCATCAAAGACATACATCTTACCGTCCCACAGCTCTCCTTGAACTTCCGGATCATTGCCGTAAGCAAAAATGCCCCCGTGAAGTTGTGCTACGTCTTGGAAACCTTCTCGTAACAACCAGCCGGAGAATTTCTCGCAGCGAATCCCACCTGTACAGTAAGTGACCACTTTTTTATCCATGAATTTTTCTTTGTTCTCAATGATCCATTGAGGCAATTCACGGAAACTGCGGATATCAGGACGGACCGCGCCGCGAAAATGACCAAGATCGTATTCATAATCATTTCGCGCATCGATCACTACGGTGTTTTCATCCAACAACGCTTCTTTGAAATCTTTCGGTTCTAAATACTTTCCTGTTAACTCTAAAGGATCGATATCATCTTCTAGGTTCAATGACACCAATTCTTTTCGTGGGCGAACAAACAATTTTTTAAAGGCGTGGTCTTCCACCTCATCGATTTTATAGTAGATTCCTTTGAAACGGGGGTCTGATTCCATTTTTTCCATATAGGCATCCGTTGCTTCAATCGTTCCGGAAAGGGTTCCGTTGATTCCTTCTTTTGCAACAAGAATTCGACCTTTGATACCGATCTCTTTTCCAAAAGCTAAATGCTCTTTCGCAAAGCTTTCGGGATCTTCAATAGTCGTGTATTTATAAAATAGCAACACGCGATAGTTCACAGTCATTCCTCCTTTTTTCCACCCTACAGTATAAAAAAGAAAAATGAAGAACACGAATCTTATGCTTGTACATAATCACACATAGCCAATCTTATGCTTTTTACGCTTTGTTGCTTCTTTTAGAAAGAGTCTGTTGGTGTTCCTAATTGTTCCACAAAAAAGGCCGTTACTTGATCCATCGTCTCGCCGCGAACCAAATGTCGTTCTTCACGAGAGATAAACGTCAGATTTGCTTCCGGGTGTGCTTCAACAAAGGATTCTACATCAGCATAGGGAATTTTTTCATCTTCGGTACCATGCCAGAACAGCAAAGGACGCCCTGCTAGTTTTTCTGGTTGTGTCTTTAGATCATAGGCTTCGATCCACCCTAGCAACAACTGATAGTCAGCAGGAACAAAGAAACCTGCAGCTCCTGCATGTTTTTGGATCCGTTCACGGTAACCAATCATCGATGGTGAGCCCATCACACACGCAGCAGCGGTGATCTCCGGATGTTGGCATAATAAGCCGCAAGTCGTCATCCCTCCCATTGAGACACCTCCTACAGCGATTTGCCCATTGACTAAGCCTAAATTTTCAAAGAAATCCACTAAATAAGAAAACTCAAATAAGTTGGTATGAATACTTTGCCAAAAAACCAATGACGGGATCTCGGATAGTTGGGTCTTTCGTTCCCCGTGATTGGCGGCATCAGGTAAAATCACACGAAAGTTTTCCCGTGCTAGTTTTCGACCTTGCGTCAGTACCAATTCTTTACTCGTTTGCCAACCATGGTAATAAATGATCAACGGCAACGGTTCATAGATCAAATGTTCTGGAACGACTTCCAATACTGGGATATTCCCGATTTTTCTTTTACGAACTGCAATTTTCATCTCTTTCCACCTCTGCTTAAGTATACGAAAAGCTCTCCAAAGTGCCAACTGTTAGCTATGTGCCTTATCACCAATCTTGTTCACCTCAATGATCAGTTTCTCTAAAATCTCAAGTTAGTTGTAATGTTAGATCCCTAATTTTTTTAGGCAAAAATGCTCATAAACTATGTTTGGCAGTAGTTCTTTTGCGTTTATTCCTCCTATTGGAAAGAACTTCTAATTAGATCGTTTGGAAAGATTGCCTAGGAAAAATGTAATAAATGATCCACGATCAACTTCAGGATATAAAAATCCCCGCTAAAAAATAGCGGGGTCCTTCTATTCTATGTCAACTTTCCAAGTTATTGTCTTTCCTCAACCTTGATCACTTTGTGTCTTACCTTCTGCTAACTCTTTTTCAATCATCGGATACATGGTATCTAGTCGATAAAAAAGCATGGTCACAATGGAGCAAAGAATCAATAGCATCGGTACATAGAGATACATGGCTTTGATCGCAAGAACCGCTTGCTCTGACTGGATGGCTTTATCTGGGTTGTAACTCCCCCAAGCCAATAAAGCGCCGGCTACTCCTCCAGCGATTGCTTGTGCGACTTTCCCTAGAAAGCCATTGATCGCAGACAGCGAACCCGAAACGTTGATTCCTGTTTTCCAAATGCCATAATCTACCGGATCCGCTTGCATAGAAAAATAAATACTTTCTTTGATTCCATAACCTAATCCAGAAACCACTGCCCCGATAAGAATTTCAAGCGAATGATTTCCTGCCAGGAAAATGAGGGCACAACCTAAAAGTTGAACGATTGAAGAAACAATATAGAGATTTCTTTTGCCCATCTTGCTAGCGAGAAAAGGAACAAAGAAATTTGCAATCATTGGAACGACAGACATAATTGTCGCCACTGTTACAGATAAGGTTGTACTTCCAATAACGACTTGAAAATAATAGACTAGGGCGCCAGTTTGAATAAAATATCCCGTCCACATAAATAGAATATTCAAGGCAAAGATCAGCCAAGGCTTATTCTGTTTCAGTGACGAGTATACCTCACGAACTGTGACTCTTTTCTCACTCACAGGAACAGTTTCTCTCACATTAAAGAATGTGCCAAACATTAATAGACAACCAATCACACCAAAAAGTGCCATGACCCATTTAAACCCTAACGCTTGATCACCATTTCCCCACAAATTCACTAAAATCATGGCACTCGAACTAACAATCGTTGCCCCTAAAAAACCAAAAAACTTTCTTGATGTCGATAAAGCTGTACGCTCACTAGCGTCACTAGTCAAACTAGGTAAAATCGATGCCATCGGTACATTCACAATCGTGTAAGCAAGAGAAAGTCCGAAATATGTGACATAAGCATAAATCAATTTGCCATTATCAGAAATATTCGGTACATTGAAACACAAAAAAGCAAATAAAGCGAAAGGAATCGCTCCAAATAAGAAATAGGGACGAGATTTTCCCCATCTCGTATTGGTTTGATCGATAAGATAACCAACAATGAGATCTGTCACACCATCGAAGAATCGGGTCAAGACAAACATTAAGCTAATTGCTGCTGGACTAATTTTCATGATATCCGTGTAAAAAAATAGTAAATAAAGCGAAATCATCTGCCAGATTAAGTTGCAAGCTAAATCTGAGATTCCATAGCCGATCCGCTGGCGCCACTTTGAAATCGGCTTATTGGTTTGTTTTATATGCATTGCTTCCATTAGTCATCTCCCCTATGTCAAAGGCTGCTCTGTGACGACTTTCAACGAATCTAGTGTTTCTTGCAAAAGATATTTCTTCAGTAAATAGGCCGGTGTACAACTCCAAGCATGGCAAAAACTGCTAATAATTGGACTTCCATATGGAGAAAAGTCAGGATCCTCTGGTTTAAAGGCTTCCCAAAATGTATCGGCACCCATAGCGATCATTTTTCCCCAATAGTCTTTCATCAGAGCTATAGCCTCTGACTCTAAACCAGCTATAAATAATGCTTCTACAATATGGTGATACATATAAGGCGTTGCGATTCCATTCACTGGAAAAAGTTGTTTAACGGTTTGTTCCATGATTTTACGATTGGAATCCGGATCCATCACTTCAGCTAACACCATCCAAACCTGGCTTGCAATATTGATTTCTTGGTTCTGCTCGACAAGAAATAGGTGCCGTGACTCATCAAAAAGAGAGGTTCTTGCGAAGTTGCTCATTCGATCAACGGCCGCTTGATACAGCGCTAGGTCGGCATCATCTTTTTGTTGCGCTAACTGGATAAATCGTTTAAGCGTATAGATAAAAACAGCTTGTCCGGCCGTTGCCTTCTCAAATTCGTTTGACCAATCAATAAATACTGGCCACTCCTCTTGTAAATTAAGTCTGCCTTGCGCATCAACTAACCCTAGTGCTAAATCGATTTGTTTCTTCGCCACAGGATAAAGATCGTCCAACGCTTGCAGGTCATCGGTGTACTGAATGTAGTCGTATAAAATCACCGCAAAGAATAAACTATAATCAAACAAAAAGGTATCATCTGGCGTCAATACCAGTGAAGTAAACACATTTGCTGGGATTTTCCCTTCTTCCGTTGTCATCCCGCCAAACAAATATAAGCAACGCTTTGTTAACTGCTTATCGCCAAACGTATGGTAATTAGCCAGTGCCTGTAAACGAAGATCACCAATCCATAAACGTCGGTCGCGTTTTGGACCATCTTCAAAAACGGTTTGCATACAATCTGCCAACGTTTTAGCAGAAATAGTATATATGGCTTCCAATTCTTGATCTTCCACCACAATTGGCGAAACAGCATTCAAGTCAACGGAGCTTTCACTGATAAATTGTGGTTGACTAAAACTTGCTTTCCACTTAGGTGAAGTATCAATCACCTTTAGCTCGATATATCGGCAACTATAGCGTCGCGGCAGTGATAATTTCGCCGGTAAAACATCCAAGTGAATAAACTCCTCTTGTATCCACGAGCGAGATAGCCATCCTTCATACGCACTGGATTCTACTGCTATCTCTGCAGGTATTTCAGCAAACTTGACTCGTAAATAAAGCGGTGCATCCATCGGTGAACCCACTGAATCGATGGCGATCGAAAAAGTTCCTACGAAATGATCGCCTAAATCCAACACGATCGATTCATCCCGCCCCAATGTATAACTCGGCAAGTCATTAATTGATTGCTCCTTTTTTCTTGCGCGAAATCCTGCCAATGCTCTTTCGTCAGGAATAATCTCCACAATTGAGGTTGGAACAATAGGATATTTCTTAAGGTTTGGGATTGCTTCATCAGCTATAGTCAAGAGTTTTTCATCGCGATGCCAAACCACATCATCGTTGATTTGAAATGTAAAAGCCATGGTCTTTTCCCCCTACTCTTCAATTGATTGAAGGTTTGTTGAATCCTGATTTTGTTCTGTTGCAATATGGTATTTCTTTTGTAAGCGCATCATGATTATTCCAGCAATCGTCGCCAATAATACAATCCCTGCAAATCCATACATCGATGTTTGGATGCGATCAGGAGCAACTAAAAAGGGCGTCACGAAAGCAAAGAGTCCGCAACACATGCGTGAAAATCCATTGATAAATCCTTGCAGCGAGGCTCTGACTTCAGCAGGAAACGATTCTTGTGTCCAAACTTTATAGATTGCTTCTCCCGCTAGTGGATTTCCAAAATTATAAAAGGCGATCGTGATAGCTAATGCGATAAAACCTGCGTTACCGCCAATCATTGCCATACCCATCATTGCTGCAAATTGCACAAAAGCGCCGACAAAAAATGCTTTGTTGCGATATTTACCACCAGCTACTGAGGCAAAGATCACTGTCGTAATCAGCGAAACAATATTCAAAATTATTCCTAGACCTGTTGCTTGGGTTTGACTTGCTCCAGCATTCGTTAAGGCAAACGTTTGGAATTGTCCCCAAGTATTTGCTAATAGATTCCAACAAACATAAAAAATCAGAATAGCGGCAAAAAAGCCAAGATACTTATTCTTTTGTTGACCAAACAAGACTGTTTTGAAAGAAACTTCTGCCTGTCCGTTCCTTTGATCTGTTCGCACTTGACGAGCGGCCCCCGCTTCGTGAAACTGTTTGAATTTCTTGGAAGTACTTCTCCAAATCCAAGTTATCAAAGCAAAAGCAAACAGAATAACAAACACAAGCCGCGCGCCTAGCACACCATCAATTCCTGATAATAAAAATGAGCATATATAAGAGATGAAAACCCCAATCTGCCAGAAGATTTGTGTAGAAGAAACTAAACTTGCAGATGTCGTCTCATCGGGTGCATCATGGGAAACAACAGTCAAACTGATTGGTAAATCGGCTCCCGAAGCAAACCCCATCACGATCACGCCAGCTAACAATAGAAGAAAATTATTCGACAATACGCAGATTCCTGCACCTAAAGCATAAAATAAATTCAACCAATTAAATGAACGAATCAATCCGAAAGCTTGACTGATTTTCCCCGCAAATAATGACCCAAAAGCGATGGCAAACGTTAATCCTCCAGACACAATTCCCACTTGGGCACTTGATAATTCCAACCCTTTTTGCCACACTGGAATCGTCGCAGAAAGACCGACAATACAGCCAGAACCTAACATGGATCCAATACCAGCAGCTGTAGCCAACGGTGAATACTCTTTCACTAAACTTTGTTCAGAGTCCTTACTCATGTTCTTCACTCCTAATACTTTTTTTATTCAACTGTAATAAGCTTATTTACTCTTCAAATTGTAATCGTATACAGTTGTTTCCACCATGCATAAAACGCAGATGTTTTTCTCCAAACTACAGATGAGTGAAAATAAAAAAAGACTTACGATGAAGTCTTTTAATTTACTATTAGCTGATTGTTTTTTTTTTTGAAATTCTGACGAATACGTTTAGGGCTATTGTTTGTATACTTTGCCAATAATTTGTAGGTTGCTCCGATTGAATGAAAGCCGATTTTTTCTGTGATTTCTTCTACAGAATCATCTGTCTCTTCCATTAACTCGAGGACTACTCGGTAACGAAGGTAACTAATGATTTCTTTGTAGCTTTGTCCTGTTTTTCTTTTCAATTTATTACTCAGATAATTGGGATTATACCCAAAATGCCGCGACAAAGAAGCCAATGTCAGCGTTTTGTAATGAGTCTCAATATACCTTAAAATTGAAATAATCTCCTGCTCATCCTCCTCATTGTTTTCAATACTTTTGTTCTCCATAAAGCGCGTCAGTTCAATCAAAAGTAACGAAACAAGTAAGTTGACCGACCGGATATAATAACGATCCTTGCTATAGTATTCGAGAATCATTTTTTTCATTAAAGCCTGAATGTCTTCATGACTTCCCACTTGAAAAAACAAAAATCGTTTTTGATTATCAAATTCAGAAGTGGTGCCCATCAAGAATTCGGCCAACACGCCGGTTGACTTCGCCATATTTACGACAATGTCGGTCGTAATGGATTCATCTTTCAGTAAGATGTTTATCAAAATATCGTCTTTTCCTAATGGATCGATTGACTGTACAGATTCTTTATCCATTAAAATAATATCTCCTTGATTTAAGACGATTTTTTCATTGTCAACATATTGCGTGCAGCTGCCAGAAAGCATGTAGTTGAATTCAACAAACTCGTGGGTATGAGCAGGCATCTCGGAGTATCGATGGTGCTTATTGATAAAAATATTGCCATTTTGAAAAAAGTTCGCTTCTGGCATTTTAGGGACAGCAATTTCACCAAAAGGCAAATGCTGATCATTGACATTACGTTGCTCGATTCTCTGGATCCGCTCAATTTCATTTTCTTCCTGTAATAATTGATAAAGTTCCTCAAGTGTCATTTCTAGCTCCGACCCCCCTCAACATTTTATACCTATTAACCGATTGTACCATGCTTCTAATTCTATAAATAATCGGCAAAAAAATCACACCAATATTTTGGTGTGATCACATTTATCAGGAATGTAACACGGCGTCTCTTGCTAAAGCCAGACAGCCCAATGTTCCAGCATTGTCTTCTAAATCAGGTGTCACGATATAGTCTGTAATTGCCGGTGTTTTGACATAGCCGTTGACCAACCGTTCAAATGCTTGATGCACTTTTTCTACCATATGGCGTTGCTTCATCACGCCGCCGCCAAAGATAATGACATCTGGCGAAAGCATCAATGTGGTGTTGTAGGCACATTGTGCAATATACTCGGCTTCGATGTTCCAGAAAGGCTCGTCTTCAGACAAATCTTGCCCTTTCTTGCCTAATCGTTTTTCAATTGCCGGTCCTGCGGCCATCCCTTCCAAACAATTGCCATGAAAAGGACAGCTGCCTTTGAATGAATCATCAGGATGAGGTACTACCAGCATATGGCCCATCTCCGGATGGCTGAATCCTTCAACAAAGCGGCCATCTTGTAATGCGCCGCCGCCAACACCGGTACCGATCGTATAATAGACCACACTCGATAGTCCTTTTCCTTTACCAAAAACATATTCTCCATAAGCGGCTGCATTGACATCTGTGGTCCAAGCGATCGGCAAATTGAAGGCTTGTTTCATCGTACCGACAAAATCAAAATTCTGCCAAGCTAATTTAGGCGTGGAAGTGATGTAGCCATAGGTTACAGAATCCCGATGGATGTCGATGGGACCAAAAGAACCAATCCCGATCCCTACTAATTGGTCTTCATATTTTTTGAAAAAGTCGATCACTAATGCCATTGTTTCATCTGGTGTGGTGGTGGGAAAACTGACCCGTTCGATAATCGTCATTTCTTCGTCACCAATGGCACAAACAAATTTTGTACCGCCTGCTTCTATTGATCCGTACATCTTTTCGTCTCCTTACCGTTACGTATTTTTTCTGTTTAAGAGCTAGCAGAACTTGCAGCTGCATTATCATCGGCTTTTACCCGATCAATCGCGATAACAAGGCATATGATCAAGTCCTCTAAATCCTCTTCATAAATCGTTATTTCATAGGTGTCTCCCCATGAGATCCAGCGTTTATGAATCTCGGCGATGGGACGTCCTTGTCGCTGGACGGTAAAGTCCATGTCCCACCAGTTGCCTTGTACGTCGATTCCTTCTGCTTGGATCGAGTAACGGGCTTTGAAGAAAGTCAGTTCTTTCTCTAAAACGATGGCTTCTTTACCGTGAACTTCAACAAAGAACTTAGGTAAAAGGCTAAAAAACTTCTTGGTTATCTCACCAATTTCACGATGCCCTTCATCTAAAATCGTAAAGCTCTTGGGAATCTTCATGAAACTCCCTTCGACGTAATAACGAGGATTCTGCTGCTCATCCATCACAGTGAATTTTTCGCCGATACTAAAAACTTTTTGCTTAATGAACAGTTTTTTCATTGATTACACCCCTTTTTCTTTTACGTCCCCTGTATTGATCACAGGTTGCGTGCCTTTGTCAGTAATGATCGATACGAGTAAATTGTTGATCAATTGGACTTTACGATCATCGGTAAAATTAATGTCTTGCCCATCTTCAATCTGTTCTAATGCCATTTGCGTCATGGAAACGGCTCCTTCAACAATGATTTGTCGTGCCGATAAAATGGCTTTGGCTTGTTGCCGCTGCAGCATAGCACTAGCGATCTCTGTGGCATAGGCCAGGTGATTCAACCGTGTTTCGATGACTTCGACACCGGCGACCGCCAAACGTTCCTGCAATTCTTTCGCCAATTCTTCAGAAACTTCATTGGTATTGCCACGCAACGTCAAATCGTCGTCATTGAATGTGTCATAAGGGTACTGCGTAGCGATATGACGAATTGCTGTTTCACTTTGGATCTCCACGAAATCTTGGTAGTAATCGACATCAAACAACGCTTTGGCCGTATCTACCACTCGAAAGACCACGACCGCTGAAATTTCGATGGGGTTCCCATCAGAATCATTGACCTTCAACAATGAACTATTGAAGTTTTTGACTTTCAGGGACACATTGATTTTCTGTGTTAGCGGGACTGTCACAAACAACCCATTGTCTTTGATGGTACCTAAATATTGTCCAAAGAAAAGGATTGCTTTTGCTTGATTCGGCTGCACGATCGTCAATGAACTAATGAATAAGATAGCGATGATCCATAACACGACACTGATGACTAACTCCCACACCGCATTGCGGACGATCCCATCATAAAAGAGATAACCGCCGCCGATCATTAATGCGATCAAGACGATCAGCGCTAAGTAACCGTTAACATGAAACGTTTGTTTTTCTTTCATCTTTACTCCCTCATTTCTTTTAATACCATATTACCTTTGTTCAACAGCAACTGCAATTCTTCTTACTATTTTTTTAACCCCTTTCATCCGCTTACAATCATACTATTTTGCAAGAAAATCAATTCCCGTTACAATGAAATGAGAGTCATAGACAGGAAAGGGGTACCCAAATGGTACAAAAAATTGCATTAGAAAACGTAAAATGGTCATTAGAAGAAATCATTCAGACTGTTGGAACTGATCTATCTTCTGTTGTCGAAATTCAAAATCAAGAAGGCATCGATGTCGTAGTGATTGCCAAAGATGAATGGCAACATCTTTTAGAATTACTCGATGCACGACATGCAGAAGGCTATCGCATCGATCAAGAACTGCCGACAGACATTTTGATTGAAGTAGCCGATAGCGACAACGAATACCAACAAACAGGCGAACTAGAGATGGAATTACCCGAGCGTGTCCATCCTGCCCCCGATTTTGAATTAGATTCAGAAGAAATCGTGGAAAGCGATGATGTGCTGGATTAGGCAACGAATGAGACCCGTTGTGAAAAATCTTCCCCTATGAAATCATAGAAATCACAGCAATCCCAGAAATCACAAAAAAGCCGAGCCATTTTAGCATACTTCTTGCCCTTTCGGGTCCTGCCGTTTAATCGACTGGGATGAAGTATCCGAAAAATAGTTCGGCGCTTTAGGATCACACACCTTGTGATTCTTTTTTTATTTTCAGGGAGTCCCTACATGGCTGGTTAATCTGCTGGCTTGTTTTTTCGGTCTACACCAGCAGATGCTACGATCGTTTCTAAGCGTTCGATCGCTGCCTGTAATTCAACGAGGGCTTCTTCTTCCGGTTCTAGTTCTTCGCACTGCCGTAAACGTTCTAGCCATTGTTCCGGGTCTTTAACGCCTAATTGTCCGATGGCCCAGTAGGCTGTTCCTCGAATCACAGGCCGGACATCTTCTGTCGCACACCGCCAGATAGCTGGCAACGCGGTGCGATCCCCAAGATTTGCTAAAGCAATGATCGCATTACGTTGCAACGGTTTTTTCCCCCGCCAAGAACCAGATAAATGCCCAAACTGATTCTTAAATGCTTTATTTGATAAAGAAAGCATTGGCTGCAACTTAGGATAAACGGAATCTACTTCCGGCTCCATTTCTTGATGAAAATGGAAATCCTTGCCTCGATTGTAAGGACAGACCAACTGACAAATATCACAGCCATAGATGACATTATGCATCTTTTTACGATACTCCTCAGGCATCATGCCTTTGGTTTGTGTCTGATAGGAAAGGCAGCGCTGGGCATTCATTCGTCCATCCCCTAAGAGGGCTTTTGTGGGACAGGCAGTGACGCAACGCATACAATCCCCACAGCCAAAGGGAACCGCTTCATCTGTTTCAAAAGAAATATTGGTGACGATCTCGCCTAAATAAACAAAGGAACCGAATTCTTCCGTGATCAACAAGCCATTGCGGCCAATGAACCCCAAGCCTGCTCGCTGCGCAACTGCTACATCCACTAGCTCACCGGTATCCACTTGCGGGGCAAATCGCCAATTTTCAGCTTCTTCCAAGTTCTCGGCTTGTGCTTTGATAAACTGGATCAATTTCTCTAAACGATCCCGTAAAATATCATGGTAATCGATCCCCCAAGAGGCGCGAGCAAACATCCCCCGCTTCTCATCTCGCGGCACTTTCTCTTTGATTTTTGTGGGATATGCCAGAGCGATGGCAATGATCGTTTGCGGATTTTCAAAGGTTCTTTCTGGATAAATCCGCTCTTCGATCACTTGATGTTCGAAACCAGAAGTATGGCCATTGGCCCGCTGCTCCCTCAACGAGGACTCTAATTCATAAAATGGTTCAGCAGAAGCAAAACCGATTTTATCAATACCTAAACGCTTGCTTTCTGCGATGATTTTCTCTTTTAAAGACATGATATACTCCTATTCCACATGTGTTCATTAGACCTTCGTCTTTGCTTTTTCTATTATACGAGACCACCTGCGATTAGTCGAATCGCTCCCCTCAAAAAAATGATTCAACAAAAAAACTATCTACGTGCTTGGCAGCGATCTCCCAGTTTTTTCAGGAGATCAAATGCCTCAGCATTCAGATAGTTTTCCTTGAATATCCCTCTCTACAGTGTATTTCTGACTGATCTAGAAGGGCAATCTTTTGATTTTATTGTCTAACTTACCTTTTAAACGTTTACCAGCTGGCTTTTTTTACACCTGGTAGTTTGCCTTCGTGTGCCAATTGGCGAAAAGTGATCCGTGAAAGACCAAATTTACGCATATAGCCTCGGGGACGACCATCGGTCATATCCCGATTCTTCAAGCGATTCGGATTGGAATCTTTCGGTAATTTTGCTAAAGCTTGGTAATCTTTTGCTTGTTTCAATTGGTAACGGATCTCTGCGTATTGCTCGATCATTGCGGCTTGTTTTTTTGCTTTTGCTTGTTTTGATTTTTTGGCCATTATTTTCTCCTTTGTTTTTTCTATCCATCATTCTAAAAAGAAAAGAAATCAGCTAACAGAGTCCTCCATTTTCGATTCAAAAACAACAAATCGAAATCATTACTATTTGAGCATTATGACTATAGCAAGTTTCTGGGAACAAGTCAATGAAAAGCCTCTTCTTCCAGACAAAGCGCTACTATTTTTTAAGATTTCAATTATTTTTTCGCCATTTCTTGCAATGACTTCTCGGCATGCTAGACTAAACAAGGAATCTGAAAGAAATGGAGAATTATATGAAGCAAATAGATACGGGGCTTACCGCAAAAGAAGTCACACAACGCACCGAACGCGGGCAACACAACGATTATGAAACAAAAACATCAAAATCTACGACAGCGATCTTTAAGGACAATATCCTTACATTGTTCAATTTGCTGAACTTGTTGATTGGTGTCTGTCTTCTGGCAGTGGGCGCCTATTCCAATTTATTTTATCTGGTAATCATTTTGATCAATATCACAGTAGGAATCAGTCAAGAGATCCATGCTCGGAATCTCGTCAAAAAACTCTCGATCATCGCCCAACAAGAAATACGTGTGATCCGAGATGGCGTTACACAGTCGGTGGATGCCAAATCCCTAGTCCTTGACGACCTGGTTGTCATTGGTGCTGGAGAACAGATTCCAGCCGATATGGTTGTTTTATCTGGGCAAGCCGATGTCAATGAGTCGATGCTGACAGGTGAAGCCGATCTCGTTGACAAAGAAAACGACGCGACCCTCTTATCTGGCAGTTTTGTCGCCAGCGGCGAAGTGACTGCCAAAGTGATCCGCGTAGGAGCCGAGAATTATGCGGCAAAGTTAAGCAATGAAGCCAAAACACACAAACCGCTGCGTTCAGAGCTGGTTTCTTCCATCCGCAAAGTCACAAAATTCACAAGTCTAGTGATTGTGCCGTTAGGAGTGATCCTGTTTCTACAAGCTTATTTATTTCGTGGCAGCGAATTAAAAGAAGCCGTAATCGTTTCGGCTGCTGCTTTATTGGGGATGCTGCCTAAAGGACTCGTGTTATTGATCAGCATTGCTTTGACCACAGGTGTCATCAAACTAGCCAAAAAAAGAATCTTAGTCCAAGATATGTACGCGATCGAAACACTAGCCCATGTCGATACCCTCTGTTTGGACAAAACCGGCACATTGACGGAAGGTCGACTATCCGTCGAATCGATCCAACCAATCGATGACACCTATGATGTAACGGCAATCTTAGGCAGCTATCTGGCAGTCAGTACCGACAACAATGTAACGATGCAAGCGTTGCGCCAAACCATCACTGGATCTGATCATTACCAGTCCTTTGCAGCAATGCCATTTTCTTCTGATCGGAAATGGGGCGCTATCGCATTTCACGAATTAGGGGCAGTCTATCTAGGAGCCCCTGAAAAGACGATCGCCAATCAACAACTGCCGCAAATCCAAGAAGCACAATCGGCTGGCTTGCGGGTGCTTGTCTTGACTCTCGATCCTCATTATAACGACGCCAAGCAGCCCTTTGATCCAGCAAAGGCCTCTCCACTGGCTGTTCTTGTTCTTGCCGATGTGATTCGGGAAAATGCAGAAAGCACGTTGGCTTACCTGTCTGCAGAAGGAGTGGACTTGAAAGTGATCTCGGGTGACAATCCAATCACTGTGTCAGCCATCGCCAAGCGGGCTGGGTTGCCTGATTCCGGGAACTATATCGATCTTTCCCAACTAACAGAAGAAGCAGACGTTCGTCAAGCTGCCCAAACCTATACCGTTTTTGGGCGAGTGACGCCTCAGCAGAAGAAACTGCTAGTTTCTGAGTTGAAAGCATTAGGCAATACGGTGGCCATGACTGGAGATGGGGTCAACGATGTGTTGGCACTGCGGGAAGCAGATGTCAGTATCGCTATGGCTGCTGGGGACAGTGCAGCTCGCCAAATCGCAAATCTGGTTTTATTGGATTCTGATTTCACGACACTGCCAGCGGCACTCTTTGAAGGGCGTCGTGTCGTTAATAATGTGACGAAAGTATCTGGGATCTTTTTTATCAAAACAATCTACAGCTTCCTATTGTCCTTACTTTGTGTTGCCACTTCTACGGCATTTCCTTTTATTCCCATCCAAATCACATTATTGGATCTGGCAATTGAAGGGTATCCATCCTTCTTCCTTTCTTTTGAAGAAGATAAAAAGCGAATCACCGGCCGTTACTTGCCTACCGCATTGCTGCGGGCATTGCCGAGTGCACTCTTAGTGCTTTTGAATTATTTTGCCGTTCAGTTCCTGCAAACCGATTATGGCTGGGAGCCAATGACCGCAACTACATTGTTCTACTACCTGCTGATCGGCATCAGTTGTTTAGCTGTGATCCGCAGTTGTTTACCGCTAAATCCATTGCGCTTGTTTTTGATCGCAACCACGATTGGCGGTACCTACATCGCCGCCATGCTCTTCCATCACATTTTAGAAGTAGGCTTTTTATCTAGCGTCACATTACCGATCTTTGTCGGACTGATGGCCATCAACTGCTTATTGCAGTGGGGGCTATCTGCCCTTGCAACACAGATCACCCGCCGGCTAGAGCAAAACGCCGCGGCTTGATCCATGAAAGAAGTCCCCACACCTGTGATTCTCCCTAACCTAGGGTATCTGCAGTTGTTGGGGCTTTTTTGCTTTAATCTTTGCTACGTTAACGAATGCCCACCGTTGATAAATAAATAATCGATTGTATAATGCAAATGAAAGCGTTATCTATATTCTCAATCGCTCACCTACTTGTTGGCGTCACTATTTGATTTTAAAGAGGAGGATATTATGGAAAAATTGCGCACTTTTCTTATCCGTTGTCTGGCATTATTTGCCTTTTTCAGCTTATCGATTGGTGGTCTTTTTGCCTATTGCTTCCTGTTCTTGCTTGCCTTATATGCAGCCTTTGAAGTAGCCGGCACATTTAGCAAGAAAAAACACAGCCCTCACTACCAATCCATTCTTTGACTTTTGTCTTAACACTGAACTGTCAGCAATCGTCAATCATGCAAGTTTTGCGAAATTTGTTATACTTTTAATAAAGGCGGTTGCGTCTACTGCCGCTGAATCTATTTAAGAAAGCGTTGGTGAATCGAAATGAAGAAAAGTATTTTACTTGTTTCCCACAGTCAACAACTGACAGACGGACTGAAAGCCATGATCGAAGACATGTCGGACAGCGAAACAGTCACTCTTTTTTCATTGGGTGGAACAGCTGAAGGCGAATTAGGGTCTGATCCGACAAAAATCGTCGAGGCTGTCAATCAGTCTCCGGAGGCCGAACAGATTCTCGTTTTTGCTGATTTGGGTAGTGCCGTATTAAATGCAGAGCTGGCCTATGATATGTTGGAACCAGACCAGCAAGCTCGTTACCACTTGATTGATGCACCACTTGTAGAAGGCGCTTTTGCCGCAGCAATCACCGCTGGATTCAGTGATGACCTGTCTCAAATCACAGCAGAAGCCAAAAAAGCAGCTGAGAAAGGATGGAATCACGAATGAAAAAAATAATCAATGATCCTTCTGCGATCGTCGAAGAAATGCTAGCTGGTCTCGTTGCCAGCTATCCGCAACTGGTTCATCAAGTTGAAGACTCCCGGGTCGTCGCAAAAAATGCCACCCATGAACAAGTCGGCTTAGTCTCAGGCGGAGGCAGCGGACACGAACCGGCACATGCTGGTTTTGTTGGTGATGGTATGTTGAGTGCCGCCGTCTTGGGAGACGTTTTCACTTCCCCAACACCAGATCAGATCCTGACTGGGATCAAAGAAGCCGATCAAGGACAAGGTGTGCTTTTGATCGTTAAAAACTATACCGGGGATATCCTAAACTTTGAAATGGCCAAAGACATGGCTGAAATGGAAGACATCACGGCTGAAATCGTCGTTGTAGATGATGACATTGCCGTTGAAAACAGCACCTATACTGCTGGAAAACGAGGTGTGGCTGGAACGATTCTCGTTCATAAAATATTGGGCGCTGCCGCTCGTCAAGGACATTCTTTGACTGAATTGAAAGAATTAGGCGAAGCATTAGTCCCAACCATCAAAACCATTGGTGTGGCCTTAAAAGCAGCCACTGTTCCAGAAGTGGGTAAACCTGGTTTTGAATTAGCTGATGATGAAATCGAGTATGGGGTGGGAATCCATGGAGAGCCTGGTTATCGTCGGGAAAAATTGAAACCATCGAAAGAACTCGCCAAAGAATTGGTGGATAAAATTTTAGCTGATTATGAAGAAACACCAAAAAAAGTCGGCATCTTGATCAATGGCATGGGGGGAACGCCCTTGATGGAACAATTCGTCTTTGCTAACGATGTGCACAAGTTACTCGCAGACAAAGATATTTCTGTCACATTCCATAAAGTAGGCAACTATATGACCTCAATCGATATGCAAGGCCTATCGTTGACCATGATCGATTTCAGTAACAACGATGCGACGGATGCGCTCAACGAACCTGTTGAAACCATCGCTTGGTAAAGGAGGAATTTTCAATGCAAATGACAACAGAAACGACTCAACAATGGCTCAACGCCTTTACAAAAGCCATTGAAGAAAACAAAGGTTATTTAAGTGATCTCGACACCCCTATCGGTGATGGCGACCATGGTAACAATATGGCACGCGGTGTGGCAGCCTATCAAGAAGCGTTTGCAAAACAAGAGCCACAAACCATCACAGATACATTCAAAGTGCTCTCGATGGCATTGATTTCTAAAGTCGGCGGCGCTTCAGGCCCCCTTTATGGCTCAGCCTTCATGAATATGACCAAAGCTACAAAAGAACTAGAAACAATCGATTCTTATGAACAATTGGGAAGCATCATTGAAGAAGGGCTTAATGGGATCAAGGCTCGAGGCAAAGCAGAGTTTGAAAATAAAACGATGGTCGATGTCTGGCAACCTGTTGCCGCAGCATTAAAAAACGGCAGTTTGACGAAGGAACAAATCGAGGAAGCCAAAGAACATACAAAAGACCTCGTAGCTAAAAAAGGCCGCGCTTCTTATCTAGGTGAGCGAGCAATCGGTCATATCGATCCCGGTGCTGCCTCCAGTGCATTGTTGTTTGAAACACTTGCGGCAACGATTGGATAAAGCTCCTCATTTCACTAAGAAATAGGTTGGAATACAAAAACCGAGAGCTCTCTTGCGATTCTTGAAGACAAACAAGAATCTGTGCTTGAGACCTCTCGGTTAGTTTTTTTAAGAAGTAGATAGCGCCATTATTGCAAAATAGCTTGCGAGACTAATGTACAGTATTGCAGCATGCCATCTGGATTGGGATGGACTCGATCTTCATAGAACCACTCTTCATGCTCATTACTTAAATCGTACCAATCGATCAACGTCATGTTGTCGTATTTAGCAGCCATTTTCTCCAGCATGCTGTTGACTTCATTTTGCCATCTTTGCGTCGGTACTCGGACATTGATCCAATAAACTTTACGATCACCGATTTCTTTCATCAGATTATCGAATTGGGTTTCTGTAAAGGAACCATTTGTTCCTAAACCAATCAATACCGTATCTCGCAGCAAGTTTTTTTCTTTCAAAGCTTTGATCAGCTCAGGGCTCTCATACAATTGCCGTCCGACATCCCCATCGACAACCGCCTTAGGAAAAATCTCCTGCAAGTCAGCGGTAGCATCCAGCATCACGGAATCACCAAAAGCGGTGATCTCCAAATCTTCAGCTTTCTTCATTTGCGCTTCCGTCAATCCATATTTTTCCATCACAGATTGTTCAGCATCCGTTGTCTTGGAAGTATTCTCTCCCGTACTTTCGGTACTCGAACTCGAATCATTGGCGTTTTTTTGTGTCTGTTCTGCCGCTTTTTTATTGGCAGCGATATTTTCTTTCAACTGCTGTTGTTGCGCATCCACGTAGTTTACCGGCGCTGTAACGATCCCATAAAGGGCAATCAGAGAAATCAGCAAGCCAGGAACCAACCAAGGCTTTTGCAGACTGAGCACCGGTCTGCTAAACCAGCTACGTAAGCTGCGGAAGGTATTTCTGTAGCGGAACCGTCTTAAAGGATTTTCGACAAATCGATAGGAAAGTTCACTGATCAAGAGAATCAATACAATTTCAACCAATGTATGCAACAGGACATTTTCGCCGACATTTCCAATCTTCGCTTCATAAAAAATCATCACAGGGAATTGATACAAGTAGATCCCATAACTGCGTTTCCCAATATAACTGAATAATGGATTCGTCAACCAGCGATTCAAGCTAGCACCCGGGTGGGCTGTGACTGCTACCAAGATCGTACAAAGTAAGCTGACAAGCAACATACCTCCGTAATACACAAAGGTCAGATGATCATCTAGAACAAAAAATGTAATCACTAAGCCGATAAAGGAAAGTCCCCCGGCAAGGTTCAACACCCGCTTTGCTTTGATTGGGATGTCTTTTTTCAAATGGGTACTAGGCCAAATAAAAGCCAGTGCACTCCCCATCCAAATCGAAAATAAACGAGTATCCGTCCCATAATACACACGGGTCGGATCTGCCCCCGGTGAATACCAGAGAGCTAATAAAAGTGCGGAAAGCAGCGAGCATCCTAGAACGATTTTAAAAATCGTGCCGCGATTTTTGACCAGCTTCATCAATAGAATAAAGAGCAGCGGCCAAATCAAGTAATTTTGACCTTCAACAGCCAGAGACCAAAGATGGGTAAAGGGGGATTCATTACCAAATCGATCAAAATAGGAAAGCCCATGATTGATCTGCCACCAGTTGTTGACATACAGTAAACTGCTGACGACGACGCCTCGCAGATTATTCAATAAATTCCGCTGAAATACAGTGATGTAGGCTGCCGAAAGAAGCAGCATCACCACCATCCCGGGGTAAAGTCGCTTCATCCGGCGAACATAAAAATCTTTGACAGCAATCCGTCCGTTCTGGTCCCACTCCTGCCGAAGCAAATCAGTGATCAAGTAACCAGAAACCACAAAAAAAACAGGAACTCCTAAATACCCGCCTCGCATTTGAGTAGGTAGTAAATGATATAAGATAACGCCAATCACAGCTAATGTACGGATACCGTCAAAACCAGTGATATAGCGGCTTGTTTTTAACCGTTTGTTCATTCTCCAACCACTTTTCTCTTTTTTGATCCACTATTTGACAATAGTTGATGTAGAATCATTAAAAATAAAGATCCATTTCTTCATAATTTACCAGATAAACCAACCAGAAAGCTAGCAAGAATACTCTTTTTTCTAAAAAAATTAATTTTTGAAAAAGAAAAGGGCCTGTGCCATAAGTCACCTACAAGTAACACTATCCGAATAGTATATCTTATTGCTTCTGCGGTGCAGTGGCTCCTCGTCGCAATTGTCAGAGGAAACCATCATAGCAATAGAACATGATTCGGTTTAACTTGTTGGATGATAACTTATGGCACAGGCACTAGTATTTCTTATGCGGTGCAGTTGGTACAATTAGGATTTGT
>NZ_JALAHI010000006.1 GCF_022711995.1 Enterococcus sp. | reverse complement strand
TAATTTTATTCAATCGTTTTTTAATTTTGGTGAATGAATCTCCATATTTTGACTCCTCTATACAAGTTCTTTCTATAATAATAGTGCACTCTCATTGGTCCTTACCAATCATTTTTTTCGGCTCTCAGGAGAATATCCTTGCGGCCAAATAGTAGGCATTGTTATTAAAAGATTTCAAAAAAATCAAAAACTGTATTATCCTGTATATTATTTTCAAACATCTTTTCATTATTATGAGTGAAAGAACATTTCACAGGGCATAAATATGACAAATGTTACAAACAAAAGTTATTTTTAATAAGCAAATCTTAACCATTTTCTTGGGGAAAATCAGCCGGATAGAAAAGTTATGTTTATTCGCATATTATCAAAAAAAGCGATTTCGATCGCTTTTTTTCGACTAATTTTTAAATTGTGCCTCGTACAATGCTTGATAATGGCCACCTTGGGCAAGTAGTTGCTGATGGGTGCCCTCTTCTAAAATTCCTTGGTCACTGACAACGATAATTCTGTCAGCATGCTTGATCGTAGCTAAACGGTGGGCAATGATCAATGTGGTCCGCCCATCGGCTAATGAGTTCAAGGATTCTTGAATAACTTGTTCCGTTTCTGTATCTAAAGCAGAAGTCGCTTCATCTAAAATCAAGATTGGGGGATTTTTTAGGAACATCCGCGCAATGGCTACCCGTTGCTTTTGTCCGCCAGAGAGTTTGACTCCCCGTTCGCCAATGACGGTCTCCAGCCCTTCCGGCATTTGGTCGATCACTTGTTCTAAGTGGGCAAGTTTTACGGCTTGCGCAATCTCCTCGTCAGTTGCAGCTAATTTTCCATAAGCAATATTTTCTCGAATCGATCCAGGAAACAAGAAGACATCTTGTTGAACGGTTCCGATCTGTCCACGTAAAGAGGCCAGCGTCATATCCTGGATATTGATCCCATCAATCGTGATTTCACCGTCAGTGACTTCATAAAATCGCGGCAACAAATTACACAACGTTGTTTTCCCCGAACCACTTTGTCCGACAAAAGCAACGGTTTCTCCTGCCTTGATCGTTAGATTGATATGGTTCAACACTTTCGTCGCATCGGCGTAAGCAAAGGAAACATCTTGATAGACAATATCCCCTTTTAATTCATTCACCTCAATGGCATCTGGCTTGTCTTGAATCGCCGGTTGCTTATCCAACTCTTCGGTCAACCGTTTAAAACCAGCGAAGCCCTTCGGATAACTTTCAATCATGGTATTGACCTTCTCAATGGGGCGAACAAAGACATTGGATAACAAGATGAACCCAACAAACTGCCCGTTGGTCAACTCCCCTTTGATCACGTAATAGGCACCGAAAATCAACGCAAATAAATTGATCAGACGGATCAGAAAATAATTATAGGCAGAGCTGATCGCCATCACTTGATAAAAAACGATTTTTGATCGGCGATACAGACCGCTTAGGACATTAAATCGCTGATGTTCAAATTGTTCATTGGCAAATGACTGGGTCACACGAATGCCGCTGACAGCAGCTTCGACGCCGGCATTAAATTCGCCTAAATTATCATAGATCTCGGTATTGACCTTGGTCATTTTCTTATTGAAGAAAACCAATGCCACCGTGATCAAGGGAATCAAGGCAAAAGTTGCCAATGCTAGTTGAACATGCATATTGAGCATCAAAAAGAAAGAGCCAATCAATGTCATGATCGTGATGAAAACATCTTCAGGACCATGATGAGCGACTTCGGAGATTTCAAATAAGTCAGTGGTTAGCCGACTGATCAAACGCCCGGTTTTCTGATTGTCGTAATATTCAAAAGACTGGGTCTGCAAATGTCGAAACAATTCTTGGCGCATATCCGTCTCAATATTGACTCCTAGTTTGTGGCCATAAAAGACCACGATGTATTGCAAGATCGTATTAACTAAATAAAATAAAAACAGTCCCAAACAAGCCAGCAATATCAGCCGGAAATTATTTTGCGGCATGATTTTATCAATTACTTGATTCACGGCTACCGGAAAAACCAATTCCAACAACCCGGCGAAGACAGCGCAAGTAAAATCTAAAATGAACAATGACCGATAAGGTCGATAATAACTAAAAAACCTTTTTAACACTCTTTCCCCTCCTCGTTTATTCTCCATTATAAGCAAGTCATTCTTGAAAAGCAAAATGAGAAATCAATTGAAAAGGGTAAAATTCACTCAAATTTGAAAAAGCGATAAGATCAAGGATTTTTAAAATTAGTAAATAAAACCTTTATTTATCAAGCTTTATGCCCTTTTTTTCTCATAAAATATCCGCTATTATATGTTCGAAAACAAAATGAAAATTTTCACTACATTTGAAAGGCGTGTCTCTTTTGCTTAATGCGGTAATCTTTGATGTCGACGATACATTATACGATCAACAACAACCATTTAGAAATGCAGTTACAACCATCATTCCAGAAGTAGCAGTATCTGATCTCCATCCTCTTTATATTCGTTTTCGCGTACATAGTGATGACCATTTTGGAAAAGTCATCTCAAAAGAATGGACGTTAGAAGAATTTCGTACCTTTAGACTTTGTCAATCATTGATTGATCTGGGCTATTCTCCTCTCTCAACTGATGCTAGCCGAGTCTTTCAAGCGACTTATGAAGCGGAGCTAGACAATATCCAACTTCATCCAGCCGTTAAGGAAACCCTCGATACCTTGGCTTCATTCCCTATCAAACTTGGCATCATCACCAATGGTCCGACCGATCACCAAAAAAAGAAAATTGATCAATTGGAACTGACCCGTTGGATCCATCCGGAACATATGCTGATTTCACAGGCAACCGGATTTCAAAAACCAGATATCGAACTTTTTCAGCTTGCTGAAGAACGATTTGATTTAGATCCAAACCGGACATTGTACGTTGGCGATAATTTCGACAATGATGTATTTGGCAGTAAACAAGCTGGCTGGCAAGCCCTTTGGCTCAATCATCGAGGCCGGAAAGCGCCACAAATCAAAAATTGTCAACCTGATTGTACATTGACTGCCTTTGAAGAACTGACTGCAGGAATCCTCTCATTAACAGAAGTTGCTGCTATGGCGCACTAAAAAAACAGGACTTTGTCATAAGTCTCCTACAAGTAACACTATCCGAACAGTATCTATTATTGCAATAAAATACTATTCGGTTTAACTTGTTGGATGATGACTTATGTCACGGTCCCGTTTTTTCCTTTCGGAATAAAATCCTTTAGAGATCTTCTTCCCCAATGCTTAGAATCAGACGAATATCTTCTTCCGTCATTTGACTAAGCTGAGTTTCATTGCCTTGAATAACTTTTTGGAAAAGCTCACGTTTTTCCTGTTGCAAGGCATTCATTCGTTCTTCAATCGTTCCTTCCGCGATCATACGCCACACTTCCACAACCTTTTTCTGACCGATCCGATGGGCCCGACCAGCAGCTTGCTCTTCCACCGCAGGATTCCACCATAGGTCATATAAAATGACTGTATCTGCTCCGGTCAGATTCAAACCAGTACCACCGGCCTTCAATGAGATCAAAAAGACATCTTTCTCTCCACTATTGAAGGCATCTACCATGCTGAGGCGGTCTTGAGGTGGTGTACTTCCGCGAAGATAAAAGGTTTCCAGCCCCACTTGAGCAAGCTCCTCTTCAATGATCGACAGCATGCTTGTAAATTGAGAAAACAGCAGCACTCGGCGACCATTCTCTTTGGCTGCTTGAATCAAGTCTTTGACCTGCTCCAGCTTACCGGAGGTTCCTTCGTAATCTTCTACGAATAACCGAGGATCACAACAGATTTGGCGCAAACGGGTCAGTCCGGCCAAAATACTGATTCGGTTTTTACGAAATGTCGTTGTGTCCATTTGCGCGATTTCTTCCCGCATTTGGCGCAAATACGCAAGGTAGATTTTTTTCTGCTCTTCTGTCAGTACACTATAATAATTCGTTTCTAACTTCTCTGGCAGATCTTGCAGAACCGATTTTTTATCCCGACGTAAAATGAAGGGTTTGATCATTTTAGCGATTTCTTGCGTAGATAATTCTTTGTAGCGCTGTTTACTAGGGAAAAAGCCGGGCATAATCATTTCAAACAAAGACCATAGCTCTTCGAGATTATTTTCGATCGGCGTGCCACTTAATGCAAAGCGGTGAGGAACCTCCAAGGAACGCAATGCTTGTGCGGTCTTGGTTCCACTGTTTTTGACCATTTGCGCCTCATCCAAGATCAAATACGCTAAACCTAATTCTTGGTACTGATCGATGTCCTGACGTAAGCTGGCATAGGAGGTGATGCGCACATCTGCCGGTTGCTGCAGCTGACTTCCCCGCTCTTCTCGCGAGCCGCTGATCACTACTGACTGAATCGTTGGGGCAAAGCGTTTGATTTCCTGCTGCCAATTGTAGGTCAAACTAGCCGGTGCAACGATCAATGCATTCAACTGCTGCTTCTCTTGCTTTTCAGACAACAGATAACTGATGGTTTGAACCGTTTTTCCTAATCCCATCTCATCGGCAAGAATACCGCCAAATTGATAGTGACTCAACATCTTCAGCCAACGAAAGCCAACTTCTTGATAGTGTCTGAGTGTCGCTTGTAACTGATTCGGTAATTGCGCAGCAAATTCCTCTGGATGAATCAAGTCCGTCGTCATTTGTTTGAATCCTTGACTAAAGGTTGCTTGATCCGCTAATTCTTCTTGCAAATACAAGCCTTGATTCAATGGCACTTGAAGCGTACCTCCTTGCGAGAGAAACGATGTCCGCAGTTTCTGCAATGCGGCACTAGCTTCTTGGAAGGCTTCTGTTTCCAGTGAAAGAACTTGGCCCGTTTCTGTCGTATAAAAACGATCCGCCTGCAACAAGCTTCGTAATACCGCATCGATCTCCGATTCAGCGATGCCGCTGACATCAAAGTGAATATCCAGCCAAGAACCGTTTTCTTCGATTTCGATGGTTGGCTGATGCTGCTGGGCATCTAAATAGAGTTCTCGCAACTTTTTACCGATCCGGACTTCTCCTAGTTGTCGCAACAAAGGAATCTCACGGGTAAAGAAGGCAAACAATTCTTCGCCAACCGGTAACGCTTTGATCCAGTTTTTCGTACTCTTTTGATACTTCATTTGTTCCACGATTTTCTCAATTCGTTTTTCTAACGGATAGTCTCGCAAAACTTCTGGATGCCTTGCTGGCATCACCTGATGCTTCTCGTCCGTTGAAAAAGTAACTGCCCCATAATTGAAATCAACTTGCAGATCAATCTGTCCTTTGATCTTTCGCAAGGAAAAAACAACCGATAACGGGCTCTCTTGGATCTCTGCCCCTACTTCTTCTGAGATTTCTACCTTCCCGATCTTCCGTAAATGAGGCAAGACTTGCATGAACAAATTGGATAATTCGGACTTTGGATAAACGATTGTCGGCTCTTCAAAACGTTTGAATAGTTGCTGCATCGTCAAATAGACTTCTTTTTGATCCATCGACAATTCATAGATGTGTTCGTCTTGAACGCCCCAATTGTAATAACTTAATAAGTGATCAAAATCTTTTGTCAAGGATAATGGAAACTGCTCCTGTTCCTTTTGGATACGAAACTGCAGCGGTTTGCCTTCGGAAAAAGCAACCTGTCGAAACTTCGTATTGCCTATCGTTAATTGCATATAGGCATCATTCATTTTTAGTAATAATTCTTTGCCATATTCAACAGGCAGCAGCAAATATTTCTTATCCAGTTTCCCTTTGATTTGGATGCCGGCTTGACCAATCAGCTGCTGGGTTTGTGCGATTCCTAAGAGACGGATCAAAATCTCATTATTGATTTGATCAAAGGCGTCACTGGTTAAAAGGAACTCGGTTTGTTTGTTGGCTTGATAGCTCTTCTTTTCTTGATAGACTTGCAAAAACTTATAGATGTTTTTGACGACATAGGTCTTTGAAGTCCCCCGCTGGCCGACTTTTAATGAAATTCCCAAAACATCCATCTCTTGATGGTAAGGGTTCGTGGTTAGGTTCTCCACTCGGTATTCGATCTGCAAAGGTGTGACTGTCTGCTGGTTGGATTGGAGCCGATTGAAGCCTTGTGAAAACATCTCTGAGGCTGAAAACGCCGCTTTGACAAGCTTTTTGTCCACTGTGATTTGTCTGGTTTTGCCTTGTTTCCGTAAATAAAGTTCAACAGCAATCGTATGCTTGCAGTAATGATGCTCTTCCCAATAGGGGCATTGACAATAATCGATTTCCTTAGCTGTTGCATCCAGATCTACCAAATAAAGCTCGCTTCCCAATACTTCCGCATGCCAGACCTTTCGTTCTGGATCTGGCATCACGGACAATACACGGCCTTCGTTTAAGTAAGTCCGGCCTCTTTCAATTACTTTTTCTGGAATACTCCATTTCATCTTGTTTTAAGTCCTCCTTTCTCTAAAGTGATGTGCGAATCTTGCTTTGTCCACTGCCGTCGGTCTGAACAATGACTTGTTGCAAGATTCGTTCTCTTAATTCTCGTACATGACTAATGATCCCAATCATCCGCCCTTCGTTTTCAATCATTTCTAGTGCTTCCATCGCCATTTCCAACGATTCTTCATCAAGGGAGCCAAAACCTTCGTCGATAAACAGTGCTTCGATCTCGATACCACCAGACCGGTTTTGGATCACGTCGGCTAGTGAGATGGCTAACGCCAGTGCAGCAATAAAGCTTTCCCCTCCGGATAAGGTATGCGCTCGTCTCAGACTTCCCGCATTGTCATCATAGATATCGATCTCTAGACCTGTCGAACTGCGGTAACTGCCCACTTTGTCTGCCAACTCGAATTGGTAGCGACCTCTGGTTAACCGAGCCAAACGAACATTGGCCACTTCCAAGATTTCTGTTAAAAATCGTTGCAGCACATAGCGTTCCAAGCTGGTTTTCTTCTCATTTTCTCCATTGATGACTTCGGATAGTTGTTGTAAATGACTGATTTTTTCTAGTTGCTTCGTATTTTGTTGATAGATTGTTTGTAGCTCTTCCAATAATCGCTGATTCTGTTTGAGTTGCTCATTTCCTCGAATCGCTTGTTCTTGTAACTGTTCTGTTACCTGCTCCTGTTGTCGAAGCTGCGCTTCGAGTTCTTCAAGATCGGGAATGGTTTTGTTTTGCAGGAATTGCGCCAATTCCAATTGCCGTTGCTGAACAAATCGCTGCTGTTGCTCATAAGTTTCGATCGCTTTTCGTAAGACAGTACGTTGATTCATATCATTTAGCAAATGACGCATTTCTTCTTCGCTGCAATCTGCTGGCAACACTTCTTCCAAGCGTTCTTGAGCCAATTGAGCAGCTTGCTGCTTATCTGCCAGAAACTGTTGCAGATTTCGCTGCTGCTCTGTCAAGACGGTAAACTGTTCCTTCAACCGCTGTTCTTCTAACTGATCGGCTTCAACCAAAGCTGTCAAGTGCTGGGACTGGTTGGTTAATTCATTTTGCTCTTCAGCCAACTGTTCCAACGTAACCCCATTGGTTTGCTCTTGCAGGGAAGTTAACTTGCCTTCTTCCAAACGCAAAGCATCACTGGCTGTCTGACGACTTGCTTCAAGTGTCATTCGTTCTTCTTCAACTTGACGTTTACTTGCTTGGGCTTCGGTCAGTTTCTGACTGTCCGTTGTAAACTGTTGTTTCATTTGTTGATTGATTTTTTGACAGAGAAAATAGGTTTCTGCAATTTCCGTTTCTGTCAGCTTTTCGTCAATCCCCTTTGGATCAGCCGCTTCAATATCTTCCTCATTCAGCAGCATTTCTTCGACAAATAACGTTTCAATCACTGGCCGAAGAAGCTCCCTCAGTGATTCATAGGCAGTTTGTTGTTTTTCTTGCAGACTTACCTCTTCCTGTTGGAGAATTTGCAATTGCTCAATGACTTGCTCCAGAAGTAGCTGATTCGTTGAGCGGTCTGTCGCCACTTGATTCAGCTGGTTTTCTAACGTTTCTAGGGTTCGCTCGCTATCAATAATGTCTTCATTACTATAATCCACATGGGTTTGAGCGGCAGGATGCTGACAAGAACCGCAGACAGGACAAGGCTCTCCTTCCACCAGTAGCAGACTCAGACGAGCAATCTGCATCTTGGCATTTTGACTTTTTTCTTGCACCAATTCAGCGGTCAACTGCTCCTGTGTGGCAACTAACTGCTGCTGGTCTGCTTGCAATTGTTGTTGTTGGTCTGTGAGTTGTTGTTTTTTTGCTGATAGCTGCAGCACTTCTTGTTCCAATCGTTGCCATTGACTCAGGAGATTTTCTCCCCGAACCAATAGGACTTCCTGCTCTTGGTAAACCGAATGCTTTTGAATAGCTGCTTTTAATTCTTGCTCCAAATCCACGACCAGCATTTCTTGTTCTCGCAAGCGCTGGGCTTGTTTTTCTTGTTGAGCCACGTCTTTTTGTAAAGCAGTCACAGTCTGCTGTTGCTGTTGGACTTGTTCAGCTAAGGGTTTTAATTGTGCCAATACTTGCAGACGCTGCGTGATAACCACTTGCTGTTTTTTGAGATCTTCCTGTATGTCACGGTTTTCGTTCCATTTATTTTGAGCTTCTTGCCATTGCAGTAATGCTTGCCGATTGGCTTCCAGTTGCTGAATCGCCTGTGCGGCTTCTGCTGTTCGTTCCTCTTTTTGACGCAAAATAGCTTGCTGCTCATAGGCCCAATCCAATTGCTGTAATCGAAGCCGATCTTCTGAAATTTGGCTTTCCTTTGTAGCCAACGCCTCTGCTTGTTGGCGAAGTGCCTGCTCCTCGGCTAGTGCTTTATGGATTTCTTTTGCTGAATAAAAAGCTTCTTGAATCGTCTTTTTCTCTTGTTCCGCTTGATTCTTTTTAGCTTCAATGGTTTGCTGCAGGCTTCGTTGTTTTTCAAGATCTGTCTGCCAGTAGTCCAGGGTCTCAACCAATGAAACCGGAGCAGCCGGTTCAGCCCATTCAAAGCGAGTGATCAAATGATCAGCGGCTGTTTGCTGTTTTTCGATTTGCTTGGTTTGTTTTTTGACCTGTTCTTTCAACCAATCATTGAAGCGTTGATACATTTCTGTCCCAAAAATATTCCGCAAGACTTTTTCTTTCTCGTTGCTGCTGGCAATCAAGAAATTGCGAAATTCTCCTTGAGGCAGCAAAATGATTTGGAAAAATTGTTTGGCATCCAGCTGAAGCAAATCCTTGATAAACGCATCTACTTCATTTTTTTTGCTGATTTGTTTCCGTTCTTTTCCTTGCTGATCAAAAATCGTTAATCGCACTTTGGCGGCTTGATTCGTGACCCCATCGCCGCGTTTTTTGGCTAAGACTTGTTCGGGACGCCGTTCAATCTCATAGTGTAAATGTTGATGGTCAAAGGAAAAACGGACACTTGTCTCTTCTGTAGGAGAAGCGAATGTCGAGCGCATTTCTTTGCCGGATCGCAGATTTCCAGAGGTTTCTCCAAACAAAGCGAATGTCATCCCATCAAAAATCGTTGTTTTGCCAGCCCCGGTTTTGCCGCTGACTAGAAACAGACCGCCTTCTTGAAAATCGCCAAAATCCAGTTCCTCATGAATGAAAGGACCAAAATTTTTCATGATTAGTTTTCTTGGCTGCATGACTGTTCTCTCTCCTTTTCTTCCCCTTCTGTCAAACCTATCAGCCATTTTTGCTGCTGCTCATTTAACGGTTCGCCAGTCATTTCTTTAAAAAAATGAGCGATCACTTGTTGCGGCTCCTCTTCATCGGCGAATGTCCGTTTTTTCTTATTGACGATTCTGCCAGATTGCCGCTCCACCGATAAAATTCGCGGATAGACCCGCCGCAATTGATTCATCATATTAGGAATCACTGCCCGATCCGTTAAGGTAAAATGCAAAAATGCTTCCCGATCGATTTGACGATAAAACACTGGATCCATCAAATTTTCAAATGAAGCGGTATATTGTTGAAGATCTCTTTTCGGTTTTAATGGGTAAAAAGTTTGCTCATTGGTTTGGGTATCGATAATATAGACCCCTTTTTCATTGGTGATTTCAGACAAAGAGAATTTCAATGGAGAGCCACTATAACGGATCCGTTCATGATTTAGTGCATTATTGGCATGCAGATGCCCCAATGCAACATAATCAAATCCCTCAAAAGCTGTCGTGGGGACGCTATCCAATCCACCTACTTGAATTTTGGTTTCCGAATCCGTCTGACTCGAACCAGCTACAAAAAAGTGAGTCACTAAAACGTGTTTCTTCTTGGAATCGAAGCGGCGCTTCATCTCTTCAACCACCCGCATGACACCTTGAGCGATGGTGGTGATTTTTTCATCAAAAAACAAACGCGCTTCGATGGGTTCAAAATAAGGCAACAAGAAAAATTGCGTGTCCGTAAACTCAATTGGCTCAATACTTTCTTCAATGGAAGTCGTTAAATAAAATTGGGTATTTTTAAACCATGGACTCCCGGTTTCAAGTCGCGTCGGACTATCATGATTTCCAGAAATTGCTAGTAGCGGCAACTTTTTTTCTAAATTGATTTTCGCTATTTTTTCATTTAAACATTTCACTGCATCCACAGCTGGCACTGTACGATCATAAAGATCCCCAGCAATGATGAAAGCATCTACTGATTGTTCTTCCGCCAATGCAATCATTTGATCAATGATGTAGCTCTGATCCTCTAATAAATCATACCCGTGTAATTTTTTTCCAATGTGCCAATCTGCTGTATGTAAAAACCGCATATACCCACCCTCTTAAAAATATCCTTCCCAACATTATACCACTTTCCTATTATGAATAGAATGTGCTAGACGATCTTCTCTGCCTGAGAATCACTTTTAGCTCTGTACCTAAAAGAATCCACGCAAAAAATTCGCTAAATATTGAAATTATATTTCTTTTTATGTAACATTATTTGAAATTTAATTACACATCCTCTACAATAAAGATAGCATTGAAACCGAATTCAATCCCCCCGCAATAAAATGAATTCGGTTTCAATGGCTCTAAAGAAAAGGAGGAAAAACAATGTTGGGAATTGGCCTTATGTCAGGAACGAGTTTAGACGGCATCGATGCCGCATTAGTAGAAATCGATACTCCTGCACAGCCAGTGATTCGCCTGAAGCAATTTACAACAGCGGTGTTTTCGCAAGAACTGCGGCAAAAAATCAAACAAGCTTGTGATCCAGCAACTTCTTCTGTTCCATTGATCTGTCAGTTAAATGTCGAACTCGGTTATGCCTTTCTCGCTGCTTGTCGTCAGGTTTGCCAAGAAGCAAACGTCGCTGAAAATACGATTGGCTTTGTTGCTAGTCACGGACAAACCATTTGGCATGCCCCGTCGGACAATCCACTTATTTCCAGTACACTACAGATCGGTGAACCATCGATAATTGCCTATGGGCTTGGAACACCTGTCGTGGCAGATTTTCGGGTGATGGATATGGCTGCCGGCGGTCAAGGAGCGCCGTTGGTCCCTTATACTGATTATCTCTTGTATCGCTCCCTTGATAAAACCCGCTTGCTGCAAAATATCGGCGGCATCGGCAATGTAACCGTCTTACCGAAAAATGGCACTCTAAGTGATCTTATCGCTTTTGATACCGGTCCTGGAAATATGATCATTGACGAATTGATGCATCAATTATTTCAACTTCCTTACGATGCAGAAGGAAAAATTGCTCAACAGGGAACCATTATTCCTAAATTGCAAAGACAATTAAGAAATCATTCCTATTTTGATCAAGCACCCCCTAAGAGCACTGGACGGGAACTATTCGGCGAAGTATTCACTGATCAACTCTTGGCGGATTATTCCGCAGAAAAACCTGTGGACTTAGTAGCCACAGTGACCGATTTTACCGCCTACTCGATTGCCGACAGCTATCGGCGCTTCGTCTTTCCAAAGATTAGTGGGCCCATTGAAGTGATCTTAGCAGGCGGCGGTGCCCATAATTCAACGCTCAAAAAGATGCTAGTCAACTATTTACCCGCTGAGATTAAAGTGGTTACCCAAGAGGATTTAGGTTGGTCCAACGATGCGAAAGAAGCTATGGCATTTGCCCTTTTAGGTTATGAGACCCTACACGGACATAAAAATAATGCGCCTGCTGCGACGGGTGCGAAACAATCCGTGATTCTGGGAAAAATTATCCCGAATCCATTTGGCGACATGAAGCTTCCTAAAAATCAAGCGGCACCATTTTAGCACGTAGCCATTGAAAGTTCTCACACGAAAGTTTACACAGGAGGTTAAAAAAATGTTAGATAAATTTACACAGTTCATAGAACAGCACTTAGCTGGTCCTATGGAAAAAATGGGCAGCCAACGGCATTTACGGGCAGTTCGGGATGGGATCATCTCGACTTTGCCATTAATTATCGTTAGTTCCTTTTTTATGATTTTGGCTTTTCCTCCCCTTCCACAAGATTGGGGGATCTATCAGTTTCTTTCCAGTCATGCCACCACCATCTTGCTGCCCTATCGCATGACGATGTATATTATGAGTTTATATGCCGCATTCGGCATCGGTTTTAGTTTGGCCCGTTCCTATAAACTTGATGGTCTCTCAGGTGGGATTTTAGCCACTACGGCTTTTTTACTGACTTTTACACCAGTCAACATTCCTCCAGAAGCATTAGAGGCCGCTGGTACAGCAGGATTTGTCTTGCCAATGGCAAATTTGGGCAGTGCTGGTATGTTCGTAGCCATCATTACATCGATTCTAGCCGTTGAAATTTATCGTCTGACCGATAAATCCAAATTCAAAATCACCATGCCGGAACAAGTGCCTCCTGCGGTTGCTCGCTCCTTTGAAGCGTTGACGCCAACATTGATCATTATTCTAGGGATGGGAGCCATCACCTACTATATTGGCTTTGATTGGCACACCATCGTAGCGAAAGTCGTGGATCCTTTAGTCAGTGCAGCAGATAGCTTACCAAGTGTCCTGCTGATCACTTTCTTAACGACATTCTTTTGGTCCTTTGGGATCCATGGCGCATCGATCGTTGGTTCACTAGCACGGCCATTGTGGCTGCAATTATTGGAAGGCAATACCACTGCGTTAGCTTCTGGCGATGTGATTCCCAATATTGCTGCTGAGCCATTTTATCAATGGTTCATCTGGATAGGCGGCGCAGGTTCAACGATTGGCCTAGCAATTTTGCTTGCCTTTCGGGCAAAATCAGAATTTGGCTCAAAACTAGGAAAAACCGCATTGATTCCAGCAATTTTCAACATCAATGAACCGCTGATCTTCGGGACGCCGATTGTTTTGAACCCGATTTTGATTCCACCTTTCATTGTTGCACCGTTAGTCAATGGTGTGATCGCTTGGCTAGCAACCTCAGCCGGTTTGGTCAATAAAGTGACGGTCAATGCTCCTTGGACATTGCCGGGGCCGATCGGTGCTTTTCTAGCAACCGGCGGAGATTGGCGAGCAGTTATTTTAAATATTCTTTTGATTGCACTCTCCATTCTCATTTACTACCCATTTGTCAAAATCTATGACAAAAATGAATTGGAAAAAGAAACCCAACCAGTTGACTAATTATTAATAGTCAAGAGCTTATGCCAGAAGTGGTCAGCTTCAAGAAATAAAAAGCGACTTCCGAAAATAGATTCTCAAATTTTTGTGACAGTTCATTTATTTCCTAAGCAGCCGCTTCTGGCATCTTGTTTCTTTGACAAATAAGTTTCTTTGATCACCTATATTCTCCTTGCTGCCTTTTCGCTGCGTCTTTTTCTTTCTTCAAAAAAAAGAAGAAACGCATCAGCGTTCCTTCTCGGAAACTTCATAAACAAACGTTGGATCAATTTCTTGGTCGAGCTGTGTAAATGCCCCTTGGATACGGCGCTCCACTTCCGCTAAGCCTTCTTTATCCATTTTTTTGATATCACTAATATCGATTGCTTCCCCAAATCGAACAGTGACCCGTCTGCGTTTAAATAAATCTTTCAAAGTCAGTGGTCCTTGATAAACGGAGGGAACGATTTTCACCTTCGCCATCTTGGCAATCAACGCCATGCCACCTTTCAATGCAGTGGAATGTCTAGTGCCGCTAGGAAACATAATCAAACTAAGATCTGTATCTTTTAAGATTTTCACCGGTGTTTTGACTGCACTTGGTCCCGGTTTGTCACGCTTTACCGGAAAAGCATTCGCATGAATCAAAATAAAGCGCAGAATTGGATTCTTAAACAACTCTTCTTTTGCCATAAAGCTGAACTTTTTGGGGCGAGCAGCTACCGCTAGATACAAGGGATCCCACCAGGTGCGGTGAGGGGCGACCAATATGTAATTTTCATTTTGTGGTAAGACCTCTTTGTTTTGATACCGAGCGTTCCCGTTGATCAAAAACAAGATGACCCGAACCACGCCACGCATAAAGCTAAAAAACATACTCACGTTCCTTTCCAGTTTCTTTTATAAGTATGCAAAAAAACGCTTCAAATGACAAGCCTTTTTTCTCGTTTCCGATTATTCTTAATCGTAGTATAATACAAAGGAAATGAATTAGAACAGGAGTATGCTTTCATGTTGCAATCAAACGAACGCATTGATCAATTATATGCGGAAGATATCAAAATCATTCAAAGCAGCGAGGTCTTTTCTTTTTCCCTTGATGCCGTCTTGTTAGCAAACTTTCCAACGATTCCTAAACGAGGACGAATCGTTGATCTATGTGCCGGAAATGGTGCCGTAGGCTTGTTTATTAGTCGTAAAACTTCGGCTCATATCTACCAAGTGGAATTGCAGGAACGATTAGCTGATATGGCCCAACGCAGTGTAAACTTGAATGGGCTGGAAGAACAAATAACGGTTTATCCATTGGATCTAAAAAATCTTTTCACCAAAATCCAACCGGACTCGGTGGATCTTTTAGTTTGCAATCCACCCTATTTCAAAAATGTTCCCACTGCTGTTAAAAACCCAAATCCTTATCTGGCGATTGCTCGTCATGAAATCGAGACCACGTTAGACGAGGTCGTGCATACAGCCAGCAAAGCTTTGAAGATGAACGGCCGCTTTGCGATGGTCCATCGCCCGGATCGTTTTCTGGATATTCTGGACTGTATGAGAAAGCACCGGATCGCGCCAAAACGTGTTCGTTTCGTCTATCCGAAAGTCGGCAAAGACGCCAATATTTTATTGATTGAAGGCATCAAAGATGGCAAAGCGGACGGGTTCAAAATCGCCTCTCCACTGGTCACCTATCATGCGGATGGCAGTTACAGTGAAGAAGTGAGTCGGATGCTTTATGGCAGCTGATACCCATTACTTCTACGTCTTGCTCTGTAAAGACAATACCTTTTACGGTGGCTATACCACGGATTTGACCCGTCGGCTGCACCAACACAATCAAGGCATCGGCGCCAAATACACCCATCCAGCTAGCCGTCGCCCCTTGCAAATGATCCATGCGGAAAGTTTTGCTACCCGGAGTGAAGCCACCAAAGCAGAAGCCGCCTTTAAAAAACTGGCTCGCAAACACAAAGAGCGTTACTTACTTGAACAGAAAGAAAAAAATGTGTTGGTGTCTCATTGAGCACTAGCAACACTATTGAAAAAGGATCGCGTCTTTGAAGATTCGCTGATCCTTTTTGTCATCAATTGATCGGTGTTACTGGTTCATAGGAAGTGCCCACGCTGTTTGATTCTTGCCGAACTCTTTGGGCAAGACACCATCGATGGATTCATAGACTAAATCTTTTTGGCTTTCAGGTAAAAGAATCTCCTCTAGATAGTTGTTTGTTTCTGTAAAAAAGCCAATGTCTGCAAAAGCGGACTCAGTCAGATGATACTGAACTCCTTTAAGCTCTGCCTGTTCTTGTTTAGCAAAAACTGGCGCTTGTCGCAAATAGTAATACTGCTCACCTAGTTTGAAATAAACCGAGTTATGAGCCATACCCAGAAATTCGATTTCTCGAGTAACTGGTTCTGCTTGATAGATCCCTAGCGAAGGAATGGCTTCATTTTGGATACGCTGATAAGCCGCTAACGTGCTTTGGTCGTAATATTTATAGCCAATAAAACGCTTTTCACGGTCACGAATATTAGGGGTGATCAGGGCATTGTCTTTTTTGAAGTCTTGAAAAAGATGATCCCCTAACAAAAAACCGCCGCCGCAAATCACTAATACCACGATAGGCAGCCAGATCAAGCCCTTTCGCCGGTTCTCCCGATACAACAAAAGAATCAGTAAAAGTAAGAGTGCCACCAGCCCAACGACGAGTAGCACCGGAACAATTGAATAATAAAAAAATTCACTTTTCAACCACATTTCTGCTGACATTAATGCAATCATCATTTACTCCTTTTCAATTCAAAGATGCGCCTACCATCAGTCCAATAAAACTAGCTGTCAACCCAACAACATACGTACTGACAAAATAGAGATAAAAATACCTACGATTGATTCGATACAATGAAACTAATTCGATGGTCATCGTCGAAAACGTGGTATAGCCGCCCATGACCCCGGTACCCAACAATAGATACTGTTGCTGGTCAATCTGAAGTCCAGCCAGTATTCCTAAAAGCAACGCGCCGGATAAATTGATCAGTAAAGTGGCTTTGGGAAAAGGATGCGGTCTTTTTTCAAAGAAACGATTGATACCATATCGCAACACGGCACCAATAGCTGCACCAACGCCTACTAGAATATAAGCCATACTTACACCTGCTTTCTAACGAGGGCTTCGCCTAGCCAGACAAAAAACACCCCACCAAAAATCGACAAGAGTAAATAGCCAACTGCCATGCCATAGGCTTGCTTTTGCAGCAGTTGCATCGTATCCAGTGCAAAGGAAGAAAAGGTTGTCAGCGCACCGCAAAATCCGGTACCCATGCCTAAAATCAGCCGGCCATTCACTTGTCTTTTGGTCATGATCTGCTTGACCAAAAAGCTAAAAATAAAACAGCCAATAAAATTTGCCAGTAATGTGCCCAATGGAAAAATCCCCCAGGATGGCAATTCCGAAGCTAGAAAATAGCGTGTCATGCCACCAAAAAAAGCAAACAATGCCACAACAAGTACATTCATCTTGATCCTTCTTTCTAAAAAAAAAGAACCAAGTTCATTAAAAACCTTGGCTCTTCTAGAAAATGATTATTTTGCGCGTTTGATATAAGTACCTTCAGACGTATTGATTTCTAGCGATTCGCCTTCTTCAATAAAATCCGGTACATTGACGACCAAACCCGTTTCCATCGTTGCTGGTTTCCCAGAGCCAGTTACAGTCGCACCTTTGATTGATGGTTGTGTCTCAACGACTTTCAAAATGACTGATGATGGTAATTGAACCCCAATCACTTCACTACCGAAGAATTGGATTTTCACTTCCATGTTTTCAAGAATATATTTCATTTCTTCTTCAACCACTTCAACTGGAATTTCATATTGTTCATAAGATTCCAAATCCATGAAGAACGCTGTATCGTCCATTGTGTACAAATATTGAACGGCTTTCGTGTCAATATGTGCTTTTTCAAATTTTTCTTCTGGACGGAAAGTTGTATCATAGGTTGAACCTGAACGAACGTCGCGTAGTTTCATACGCATAACTGTATTTCCTTTACCAGGTTTGTGATGGCTTGCTTCTAATACTTTGATAAGTTTGCCATCTTGTACAAAAGTCATACCTGCTCTTAAATCACTTGCATTGATCATAATGGTTTATTCTCCTTCATCTTAGATAATCCTTGTCTATTGTATCAAAAAAAACAGCTTTGTTCTACAAAAATCAGTCTTGCGGTCGGACAAGTTTTCGCCGCTTCTCCATATAATGAGGATCATATTCATCTGTTTCAATATAAATATACATTTTTTTATCTGGCATCAAGCTGCGGATCTTTGCTTCGATCTCATTAATGATTTGATAGCCGATCTCTTCTTGTTTTGCTGTGATATCGATTTTGGCAGCGACTAAGACTTCTGATGGGCCTAGATGCACGGTTTTAATATCCAACAACCGATCGACATCTGGACGGTTAAAAGCTTCTTTGATCAACAACAAGTCTCTTTTAGTCACACTTTCACCAATCAGCAGACTATAAAATTCACGGGCTAAAAAGATAGCAGCGACCATCAACAAAATACCGATCAGCAAACCGCTAAAGGCATCAAAAAAAGCATTGCCAGTAATCATGGTCAAAATTGTTCCTATCATCGCTAGCGTCAAACCAATCACTGCACAAAAGTCTTCCGTGAAGATAATTAGAATCTCACTGTGGCGACTTTCTTTCAAAAAACGGTAAATCGGTTGTTTTTCCACGTTCAATGTCCGAATCTCTTTGATTGCGATCCACAAAGAACTGCCTTCTACTACTAGACCGAAGATCAAAATACCAATCACTAGCCAAGTATTACCAACTTCATGGGCCGGGTGCAGCAGCTTCTCAAAAGCCTCCATCACACCTAATGCGCCCCCACCAAAAAACAGCATCATTGCTACGATCGTACTAAAAAAATATTTTGCTCGTCCTTCGCCAAATTGGTGAAGGTCACTTTGGCCTTTCGTTGATCGTTTGTCACCAATCAAAAGAAAGATTTGATTGCTGCAATCCACCACGCTATGAATACTTTCATTCAGCATTGCTGCACTGCCGCTTAATGCGTAGCCGACAAACTTGCTGATGGCAACTAAAATATTCGAGATGAGTGCCGCAATCACCGCCATCATACCGTTTGCTTGTTTTTCCATTCAAATTCGCTTCCTTCCAAATCAATGCCTTATTTTGCCATAGAAAATGTGAGGTGCCAAGAGGTCTATTGATTTTTTTTCACTTGTTCTTTTTTCATACGTGCTTCTCTACGACTGACCTTTTTCGTCCAAAAGCCGCCAGAGATATATTTGGGTTCATAACTGATGATAAACGCCCGTTCTTCGACTTGTTTGATCGTTTGAAATAATTTCTTTTCACTTTTGCGCTGGGAGAGAATTTCTAGGATCAATCGCGGTCCTTCCAATCCTTCCCCATAACTTTGTGTGACCCCGTAGCCTTCTTGACGCAGGATCTTTGGTAAATTCTTTTCTTCATCTGTGTTGGTGGGCAAAATCACCGTGACCATCGTATAGCCCAAAGCCAACTGATCTTCGAGTTTGATGCCGATACTGACCCCGGCAGCATACCCTAACGCATAAAACAACAGGTTTAAGGGATTATCCAAACGGTCCAATACCATCGACAAGCCTAAAATATAGATCGTGATCTCGACCATACTCACCAATGGCGCAATCAATCGATACCCTTTCATCGTTAATAAAAAACGGATCGTGTTCAATGTGACGTAAGCCAGATTGATAAAGAAGATCATCGCTAACATTTGCAAATCAATTTCCATGCCGTATCCCTCCTCAATTAAGAATAGCAAAAGCCACTCAAAAGTGAAACTAATTGAGCAGGGAGGAACAATCTTCTGCTTTTTTTAGCCAAACAATCGTGGATCAAAAACCAAAAAGCCCATAGCTTTCTGGAACAGACGAAATTCTTTTTCGCTGTACTTTTTGTGGTGATCCTTCCTGCTATTTTTGTTGTGCAATTTTTGAAAGTCCTCTGCTTTTAGCGAAGAGCTAGCTCGCGCCTTCCTGCAGGAACATATCAACACATTCAATAAGCAAACGAAAAAAACTATCCGAATCGAAGACAAGTTCAACTGCTGTTAGCAGCTAGCCCTTTTGCGCAAGCTGCTAAGGCAACTTTCATCTAGGATTCGGATAGTTGTTTAATGGATTGTTTTGCATTGCTTTTTTAGCCTTAGAATGAGTGGCAGAATCAGATATTTTTCAGAACAACAGCGGATCAGTTCCGAAAATAGCCGTTTTGATTGCCTTCCGCTTGTCCTTCTTCAATCATACCTGCTAATGAGCGATCTAGCACTGCTCTTTTGTCCCCATTCTTCTTGTTCATGCCTCGAAATTCTCGCCGAGTCATACCCACAGATTGCGGACGATTAAACTTTTTAACAGTAGGATCGTTGCCTTCTTTCACTTGATAGGCTGCTGGTTCAGTATCAAAAAGCAAATAAGATTCGCGGGGTTTCTCCATAGAATCCATGACTTCTTCTGAGGTGATTTCTTCTTTTTCCTGCTCTGGGATAATAGATGCAGGAATATACTTCGGTACAAAATACGATCTGCCAGAATACTCATTTTTTTTTGGTGCTGGTGCTTCAGCCTGCTCGACTTTACTAGTCACTTGATAAGAAGAGCGCCGCTTCTCATTGCCAAAAAGATTTGTTTTCCCTGTAGGGGTATTTTCTTGTATTGGTCGTTTGCCATAGCTAGGCAAATTGGCACGATGCTGCGCTAGTTCTTCTTTTTGCCGAATGCTATGACCATAATTGGAGTGACTGGAAGGAACCTTCCGCCGCAGCGAGCGTGCAGCGTCCATTTCTTGACCGCTGGTGCTAGGTTTGTCTTTTATTTCTGTCAAGATCCAATCATCCGCTTGACTGAAGGCTCCTTTATTTTTGGGTTGCAGCTTGACACCTTCTTGGTCATCATATGCTGGAAAACGAAAATGTTTGCGTTTCACATCTAAATAATTTGCCAATTCACTCATCCTCTGGTTGCGATTTTTTATAATCATATCATATTTCAGAGAATAATTCACGAAAGCTGCGGCTCCTTTTTGAATCATTCACTGATGGATCCAATCGAACATCAAGTCAGGCTGGCTGAATTTGGCTCTTTGACATGGGCGTACAATGGTTCGATCTGCCAGATGTCATCAGCATAATTTTGCACGGTATAATCCGCAGAAAAATTGCCGGCATTGGCGATGTTCATCAAACTGATCGCCTGCCAACGCTGCTGGTCTTTGTAGGCTAAATCCACCCGATATTGGGCATCACAATAAGATTTGAAATCTTTCAATAAGAAGTATTCATCATTGTATTTCAACAGTGAATCAAACACTTCTCGGCCTTCTCTTTCAATATTAGGAATCGTCCCGTCAATAAAGGCATTCACGACCCGTTGCAGTACAGGATCCTCTTCATAATACCCATAAGCAGAATAGTTCTGTTGGGCATAATAAGCATAGACCTCTTCCTCAGTTAATCCGAAAATAGCGATGTTCTCATCCCCAATCGCATCTCGAATCTCGATGTTGGCACCATCCAATGTCGCAATCGTAACTGCCCCGTTCAACATCAATTTCATGTTGCTAGTACCGGAAGCTTCTTTTGAGGCTAAGGAGATTTGTTCACTAACATCTGCGGCGGGAATGATCCGTTCCGCTAATGTCACGTTGTAATTTTCCAAAAAGACGACTTTCAGTTTGTCATTGATCGCTGGATCATGATTGATCAGATTGGCCACCTCATTGATCACTTTAATGATGGCTTTGGCATAATGATAACTAGGGGCAGCCTTTGCTCCGAAAATAAAGACTCTTGGATGAATCGGTGTTTGAGGGTCATCTTTCAAGTCAAAGTAGAGTTTCAAAATATGCATCACATTCAGCAGCTGACGTTTATAGGCATGGAGCCGCTTGATTTGAACATCAAAAATCGCGGTGGGATCCACTTCGATCCCGGTTGTCTGCTGAATATATTCGGCTAAGGCTTGTTTATTCGCCAATTTTGCATCTGCCAATCGTTGGAGGACGGCGGGATCTTCTTGGTAGTTTTTCAATAGTTGCAAGTCTTGCGGATTGGTACGCCAACTGGTTCCAATAGTGGTGTCCAAAACCTTTGCCAAGGGGCGATTAGCTAGTTGTAACCACCGACGTTGTGCAATCCCATTGGTTTTATTATTAAAACGTTCCGGAAAAATCTGATAAAAATCATGCAGCACGACGGATTTCAACAAATCGGAATGCAGTTTTGCCACACCGTTGACACTATGGCTGCCAATAATTGCTAAGTGCGCCATATGGACTTGATCATCAATAATGATCCGCGTTCGCTCAAGCAATGAGGCTTCATGGACTTCTGCGTATTCTTCGAGATAACGACGATCGATTTCTTCAATGATTTGGTAATTGCGAGGCAACACTTCCTTGAAGAGATCAATCGGCCATTTTTCTAACGCTTCCGCCATGATCGTATGGTTGGTGTAACTCATAACTTTTACTGTGATAGCCCAAGCTTGTTCCCAAGACAAGTCATGTTCGTCCAGCAGCAACCGCATCAATTCTGTGACACAAAGCGCAGGATGGGTATCATTGATATGGATAGCGATCTTTTCACTCATCATGGTCAGTGGGTGATTCAATTTAAGGTAGTAACGAAGGATACTTTGCATCCCAGCTGAAACAAAGAAGTACTCCTGCATCAGTCGCGTTTTCTTGCCTCTTTCATTGGAATCATCTGGATACAACACAGCGGTCAAATCTTCCAATGAACGGCGGGACTCGATTGTGGCATACTTGGCTTCTTCCGCTGCAGGAACCTCGACACTCCATAGTCGTAATGTATTGATCATATCATTTTGGTAACCAACCATTCCGGTATCATAAGGGACTGCTCGCCACGTATAGCCGCCATGGCGTTCTGGACGTAATCTTCCGTGTTCATCTTCAATCAAATATACTTCGCCGCCGTATTGGATATCGACAGCTTTACTTTCTTTTCGTACTTCCCAGACATTTCCGGCACGCAACCAGTCATCTGGCAATTCGACTTGATGTCCATCGACAAATTTTTGCTTAAAAAGCCCATAATTATAACGAATGCCGTTCCCATTTCCCGGCAATCCTAATGAAGCCAGAGAATCCATAAAGCAGGAAGCCAAACGCCCCAGTCCACCATTTCCTAGCGCCATGTCCTGTTCAACTTCAGCCACCTCATCCAGTGAAAAGGACAGCTCATTAAAAACAGCTTCTGCAGTATCCAACAACCCCAAATTCAGCAGATTGCTTTTCAGCAGTTTTCCCGGCAAAAATTCGATTGAAAAATAATAGGCTTGTTTTTGCTGTTCAACTAGCAGATTTTTTCGCGTTTGGCTCCAATCATCCGCATAGCAGCTTCTGACAACATTCGCTAAAGCTAAAAATAATTCCTGTGGGGATGCTTCAGCGATCTCGATCGAAAAGATATCTTTCAATCGGCTTTCTAATAATTCTTGCAAGGTGGCTTTCTCCATGAATGATTCACTCCTTTATGACTGGTTGGTATGAAAAAGGACAGAAGCTCCAATCGCCTTTGTCGCCAGGTCGTTCTTTCCAACCTGCTCCACTTTCAGACTAATGAATACTTCTGTCTTCTACTTGATTATACTTTGATCTCTTGGTAGAGATCAATATATTGTTCAGAACTAATGTCCCAACTAAAATCTTTTTTCATCGCTTGTGCCTGTAAAGATTGCCACGTTTTTGGCTCATCTTGATAAAGCAGGATTCCCTGTTTCACAGCATTCATCAAGTAAAACGGGGTGAATTCTTGGAACCCAAAGCCGGTGCCTTGCTGGGTGATTGGATTGTAAGATTCTACGGTATCTCTCAGTCCGCCAATCTCATGCACCACAGGCAATGTCCCGTAACGCATGGCAATCATTTGCGAAAGCCCGCAAGGTTCGAAAGAGGAAGGCATCAAGAATAAATCTGCTCCCGCATACATCTTTTGCGCCAATGCAATATCAAAAGAAATCACAGCGGCACATTTCTCTGGGTACTTGGCAGCAAAATAACGAAAACCATCTTCAAATTCTCTTTCACCGGTTCCCAACAGTGCAAATTGCACATCAAACTGCAACAGATTTTCCATTTCCGGCATCACAAGATGGAAGCCTTTTTGAGTAGTCAGGCGACTGACCACTGTAATCAACGGTACATCCCGTTCTGGCAGCCCTAGCAATCGTTGCAATTCTTGCTTGTTCGCCGCTTTGCCAGACATTTCCTCCGCAGTGAAATGATAAGGCAGCAAAGGATCTGTGGCAGGATCGTTGGTTTCATAGTCAATCCCATTCAAGATCCCCTGCAATTTTCCAGATTCCATTCTTAGAATCACTTCCAGCCCACAGCCGAATTCTGGTGTTTTGATTTCTTCGCTATACGAAGGGCTGACCGTCGTAATGCGATCGGCATATAAAATTCCTGCTTTCATGAAATTCAGGCAATCATTCAAGCGTAGGGTCCCGTCATCGTAGCGCTCTGTCCCCATACCAAACAAGTCTGGTAAGATGTCTCGGCTGTACCACCCTTGAAAGCCAATATTATGGATCGTTAAAACGGTGCGTATATTCTGATAAGCATTGATCCAATGATACTTTTCTTTCAGAAGAAAAGGAATCATCGCTGTGTGGTAATCATTGACATGAATCACGTCAGGAATGAAATCCACTCTCTCCATCATTTCAATGGTGGCAAGTTGAAAGAAGGCAAACCGTTCGCCGTCATCATAATAATCGTATAAATTTTCGCGACCAAAATAGTACAGATTATCGATAAAATAGTAGGTCACATCGTTGCGGACCAATTTCTTCAGCCCACAATACTGCTTCCGCCAGCCCACATTGACTTCAAATGAGAAACAATCTTCCAACTGTTCCTGATACTCCGCTGCCATTTTTGTGAAAAATGGCAGGACAACGACAGTTTCTACCCCTTTTTTTACAAGCTCTTTAGGCAATGCCCCTACGACATCCCCTAATCCGCCTGTTTTGAAAAATGGTGCACATTCTGCTGCTGCAAATAAAACCTTCATGCGGTTACTCCTCCGATAAGATCTTCCGTTACATGGGTATTTTTTTTGATCACGATTGGCGCTTCCAGAGTCCCTCTAACTGTGATACCTTCTGCGATCACAACATTCTTATCGAGAATCGCATAGGAAACTTCTGCGCCTTCTTTGATTTCATTATTGCCAAAAATGATCGTGTCTTTGACATGCGCATTCGGATGGATCGTTGTTCTGCGGGCAACAAGTGAGCGTTCCACTGACCCTTCCACGATACACCCAGAAGCAAAATGACTATTTTTGACATCCGAGGTTTCTGCATAATAGGTTGGCACTTCGTTTTTCAACTTGGTGTAAATTTTTTGATTGGAATAGAGCAATGAAGTAAATTTATGAACATCTAACATATCCATGTTGGTTTGATAATAGGATTGAATATCGTAAACATTGCTTAAATAGCCTGTATATTCATACACACTAGTATTTTCGACAGAGATCCGTTCACGCAAGAAACGGCCTAAGTTTGGTGTAGCTCCCTTCGCTTGACCTTCTTTCAAGGCTTCAATCAAACGTTCCGTCTTGATGATAAAGATGTCCGTACAAAGGTTGACCATGTCTTCTGACTCACTCTTTTTCGCTGGGACCGCATCCTTCAAATGACCTTCTTCATCCACTGATAAGAGCAAATCATTTTCACTCACATTGTTGCTGCTGATCCGTTTGTAGACGACGGTCATTTCTTTTTTCTGTAACTGATGGATTTTCAGCAACGCACGCAAATCGATGTTGCACAGAATTTTGCTGCCCATATACACGGTGTGTTCTGATTTTGATTTTTCCAAGTAATCAATCACGCTATAGTAATATTCTTGCCCCGCTGCTTGTTGCTTCAATGAATCTTGGAACAAATGAATAAAGAAACGATTTTGAACACCATCTAAATTCCATTCTTTTCCGCCACCAATGTGGTCAAAAACGGATTGCGTCTCTCCTTCGTTAAAAATCATATACACTTGTTTGATATTGGCATTTTCCATACTTGATAAATTGAAATCAATCAAGCGATATTTACAGTCAAACAACAATGTCGATAACGGCCGATTTTCCGTTAAAGGCATCAATTCTTGGTAGCGATGCAGACTGCCTAAAATGCCACACATTTTATTAGTTCTCATCAATCGTCACTCCTATCACTTCAGAATAACCGACAACAGCGATTTCGTCCGTTCCGTCTATTACGGCATCATCACCGATCACTGCATTTTCGCCAATGATCGCGCGTTTTAGTGTCACATTTTTTCCAATGACAGCCCCAGGCATAACCACACTGTCTTTGATTGAGGTTCCTTCTTTGACTTGAACATTTTCCGATAAAATACTATGTTCAATATCACCCGCAACATAACAACCGTCCATGATCAACGAATTTTTTGCAGAACCTGTTTCTGTGATGAAATGTGGTGGTGCGATCGGATTTTTTGAGAAAACTTGCCAATTTTTATCGCGAATGCCTAATTCCATTTCGGGATCAATAAATTCCATATTGGCTTCCCACAGGGAGTCGATGGTACCGACGTCTTTCCAATACCCTGAAAAACGATACGCGAAAACATTGTCGCCACTTTCCAAGTAAGACGGAATGACATGTTTCCCAAAATCGACCATTTCGCCATCTTTTGTATAATTGCTTAACAAGACGCTGCGTAAACGTGCCCAGTCAAAAATATAAATGCCCATAGAAGCCAAATTGCTTTTCGGCTCTGCTGGTTTTTCATCGAATTCAATGATTCGATCATGTTTATCTGTATTCATGATACCAAAGCGGGAAGCATCTTTCATCGGTACTTCCAACACGGCAACCGTCAGTGATGCATTGTTTTCCTTGTGTTTTTCCAACATTTCTTCGTAGTCCATCTTGTAGATATGGTCCCCGGATAACACCAAGACGTATTGGGGATCCATTTCGTCAATGTAGGCGATATTTTGGTAAATCGCATGAGCGGTTCCTTCAAACCATTTTCCACCTTCGGAATTGGAATAAGGTTGTAAAATCGTTACCCCTGTACTAATACCGTCTAATCCCCAACTTGAACCATTTCCAATATGGTTATTCAATGCCAACGGTTGATATTGTGTCACCACACCAACATTTTTGATTCCTGAATTGACACAGTTGCTTAATGTGAAATCGATAATACGATACCGACCGCCAAAAGGTACGGCAGGTTTGGCAATATTCTTGGTCAACTTCCCTAACCGCGTGCCTTGTCCCCCTGCGAGGATCATTGCTAACATCTCTGTTTTCATTTTTTCAGAGCCGCCAAAAATCCGATTTCTGCTGCGATGCGCTGATGCCATGTTTCCAATAATCAAACCTATTTTTGAAAATCCTGTCTAGGTTCTGCATCATCCTGTGCTTCGTCGGTTGAAATGGATTTTTGGATCAAGCTCCTCCCCCCTTTCATTTTTTCCTACGTGTGATTTGAATCTTTTCTGGTTTTATAATCAATGCCCCAAGTGCTGGCAAAATTGTTTTGATTTGATACGGAAAGTCTTTGAATGGAATCGCTTCTGTCTGTTGGTCTTGATTATTTTGCGTCCAAGTACCGCCAAAACTGTCACGCTCGGTATTCAATATTTCGCGGTAGGTTCCTTCATAAGGAACGCCGATAGCGAAATCATGGCGCTCAACCGGTGTCAGGTTTAAAACAACGATCACAAAGTCTTTTTTGGTTTTTCCTTGTCGCAAATAGGTCAATGTGGTTTCCGCTAAGTTGTCTGCATCAATGACCACCAATGATTCTTCTTGATCTTCGATTTCCCATAACGAGCGCTCCTGTTTATACAGCTCATTTAATGTCTTTGTAAATTGCTGCATACGCTGATTTAGTTCATCTGATAAATCGTTCCATTCCAAGCCATGATCATATTTCCATTCTAAAAATTGCCCCCACTCGCTGCCCATAAACAACAGTTTCTTTCCTGGGTGGGTCATCATGTAGGTATACAAATTTCGTAATTGTGAAAATTGTTTGTAGCGGTCTCCCCACATTTTGTGCATCAAACTGCGTTTGCCATGGACAACTTCGTCATGAGAAAGCGGCAAAATATAGTTTTCATTCATCCGGTACATGAAAGAAAAGGACAACAAACTCAAATGATCCTTACGAAAGATTGGATCCATTTGATAAAAACGCAAGACATCGTTCATCCAGCCCAGATTCCATTTGTAATCAAACCCAAGGGCGCCTTCTTCGATCAGTCCGGTAACTTTCGTTTCCGAGGTGCTTTCTTCTGCGATCATGATCACTTCTGGATGTGCCAATTTCACTACAGCATTCAATTTTTGTAAAAAGTAATAGCCTTCATAGTTGCGATTGCCGCCTTCATGATTGGGTTGCCAGACACCTTGATCGTAGTCCCGATAAATCATATTAGAAACGGCATCCACGCGAATCCCATCGATGTGATAAAATTCGATCCAAAAAAGGGCACTGGAAAGCAAGAAACTTTGGACCTGCGGTTTTCCTAGATCAAAATTGATTGCCCCCCAGCGGACATTTTTTGCCCGATCTGCATCTTGGTATTCAAAGGTCGGTGTTCCATCATAATAAGCCAAGCAATCATCATTGACGCAAAAATGGCCTGGTACCCAGTCAACAAGAACGCCGATATTTTCCAAATGGCAGGCTTCAACAAAATCTTGAAATTCTTCTGGTGTGCCATAATACGCGCTAAGCGCAAAGTAGCCAATCAATTGATAGCCCCACGAGGTGCCTAAAGGGTGTTCCATCAATGGCATAAATTCGATATGGGTATAGCCCATTTGTTTGAGATAAGGAATAAGTTCATCTTTTAATTCAGAAAAGCGATAAGGGGTGCCATCTTCGTGGTGTTTCCAAGAACTTGCATGGACTTCATAAATATTCAGTGGTCGTTTGAATTGATTTTGGCGTTTTTTGCGTCCTTGCCACAAGCCGTCGCGCCATTTTTTGGCGGGCACGGTGTGTAAAACTGCCGCTGTTCCTGGACGTTCTTCAAAATAAACCGCGTAAGGGTCGATTTTCATGATTTCACGTCCATCTGCTTGTTTGACGTTGAATTTATAATGCTGTCCTTCTTGAGGCAGATCTGTGGTGATTTCCCAAATTCCTGATTCTGAACGTTTCGTCATTGGCAAAGAGTTATCCCATTGATTGAAGTCCCCTACTAACCAGACATTTTGTGCATTCGGTGCCCACACTCGGAAGACGTAACCAGCTTTTATTCGATGCACCCCTAAAAGATGCTGCGAATAAAAATTTTCACCGGTGGTAAACTGTTTCTCAGCTATAATCATTTGTTCATTTTCCACTCGTTTGTCAAACCTCCTCTTAGATCCACCCATTATCTCCAGCTATCAAGCCTTTCTTCCAAAATGAAACCAATTGGAATAGCCTCTAGCAGGCAACACGGGCAGATGGCATTTTATTAATGACTGCTTCTATATGTAGAATAGCATAAATTAAAGTTCTCGTAACGTAAAAGCCTTGGCTATTCTAAACAGAAGGAGCCATTCTTCTATTTCTCTTACATGATGATTGTCTTCTTTTCAAAGCCATTGAAGGCAGAAAAAAAACAGCTTGAACACGATTGGTTCAACCTGTTTCAGTGCTACTTCTCTTTTTTGAAGCAAAAATGACATAAGAAGCAACACCTACCTGAAACAAACCGACGATCATAAATAATGTGAACAACCAAGGATGGAACTGAATTTTCATCTGCACTGCGGTAAAAACTGAAGCCAAACCAATTGCGACTGAAAGATATGGCCAAGATCGAAAAGACCAAAAGCTGGCGATCGTGGTGTACAAGCTGCAGATTCCCAATAAAAAAAGCCTTGTGACCACATCAAAGACTGTGTCTGAAAAATGAATATTTTCAGAGAATATTTGGTTTTCATTAAACGTATTGGGAACTTTTAAACTAAATAAAAGTGCCGCCACCATACTTAAAATAAAAATAAACACATGGCTACTTGCAAAGACAATTCTTTGATTTGGTTTCACCTACGACTCACAACCTTTGATTAATCCGTTCAAAGACAGGCATGACCTTGTCTTTTTGGTGCTTTCAAGTATCACGCCCGCCAAAGTTCTTTCACTTGCCCATCCGTGTATACCTTGTATACTTTCTCATCTTGCTTATTCATTGATTGACTCGCGATCAAAAAGTATTTTCCATCGCCATCAAATTCAAGTTCTCCTAATGCCTTCAGTGATAGTGCTTCTGTCTGCCCTAATTTATTCGTTAAAAAACGAATCGCTTGGGCCGGAGTCAACAAATAATTTTTCATTAACAACCAATCGATCACGATTGGTACGATTGTGTTCGCTTGATATTCACTTTTTTGTTTAAGTGCAAAAATCAATTCTCCATCCGAAAAGTGGCTTTCTTCCATACCGGCTTCGCAAAGTTCTTTACGTGCATGCTCAATTTCCGCCATCGAAACAAAAGTGATCATTTCTGCTTTACTTTTTGTTTCTTCAATCACTTCGGTATGAAACGCTCTGATTCCTTCCAATTTTTACGCCCCCTTTCAAAATTCTAAAGTTATCATACCACCACAAATGAGATCAATCAATTAATACGCTCGTTATTTTCTCATTAATTTCAAATTTTATGAAACAACAAAAAAAGAAAGAAACCGTTATCCAACAAAGGATTTAAACAATTTCTTTCTCTTTTACTTTTTCTCTCATTACGAATTCATTAGAAGTTTATCATTTAAACGATTAGAATCGTCTGCGGATCAGCAGTTTTTTCAAGGTAATCTGCCAACCACGTTCGCCGATCAAATTCAGAAAAATCTACCATCAGATCCTCTGAATTTTCCTTCAGAAGTGCTGCATCTACCAGTGGAAGATTGAAGCTATGATCTGGCAAAAGGATAGTGGCTTGCACAAGGGAAGTCAAAAAAATACTGGACCGAATTTTCCGTTGTTTCGTTACCCGCTCAAAAATGACACTGATTTGATCCAAGTAATAGGCTTCATCAACATCGCCTATCAAGCTTAACATTTCTTGATATACTGGAAGTGACAGGAGCTGTCGATTGGCAGCAAAAAATGCTGGGATTGTCGCTGGCCATCTTTCCTGAGATAGGGAAACAAGCTGGAATGATTCATGGGTCAACTGATACATATACCCTTGCACCACGTCTTTCTCGCATGCATAGAAAAAGCGGTGATTGTTTCCACTTCGTAAAAGAAAGTCCAATTCTGCTGATGGCTCGCCGACCAGCTGACGCCCCTCACGACTGCGCTGTTGATCTTCCTTGGAGTAAATAGGAAAGTTGATATGATAGCGACGATCACTCCGTCCAATCACACCAGCAGCGATCAACTGATCCAAGGTCTTTTCGAAATTCTTTTGAGGAAAGACTTGTTTTAACTCCCGCAAGATTGGTGGCTTTTGTTGCTGGTTCAAGAAAAGAATCAGTTCTGAAAACAGCTCTGAATCAACGATTTTCTGAATTTCTTGATAATGCCTACTATAAATAAATTTCATATCTTTTGCTCTCTTTCGATTTCCACTGCAAAATGAACGGTCCATTCAAAAACAGCCGGACAACTAGCGATTCCTGCTATCCAAATGCCTATCATCATTAAGACGAAAAGATTGCAGTTGCTGATTGTCCGACCGATTTCTCTATTCATTTTTTGCTAGTGTATTTCTGTTGGCTACTAATTATTCGCGTTATTGAAGCTCTCTGTTAATTGCGGTACCACTTGTTTTTTACGAGAAACAACCCCTGGTAAGAACGCACGATTTGCTTTCAATGCAACATTGAAAGCCGCTTCCACAGGTGCAGTTGGTTCACCGATCACTAACAACTCAGAATTGCTGTTTAAAATATCTGTTACAACCAGCAGATACAGATCGTATCCTTTGGCCAGATTTTCCGCTTCCATTGCTGCTTCCAGCTCTGCTTGACGGGTAAAGACTTCCTCTAAATCAACCGTATTGACTTGACCAATACGAAGGTTCTTCCCAGCCATTGGGAAGCTTTTCGCATCCAAATCCAATAACTCTGCAGCTGTTTTGGTCGCTAAGTTTGTTCCTGCTTTAAGCATTTCTAACCCATAACCCTCTAAATCCACATTGGCGATGGTTGCTAGCTCTTTGGCAGCTGCCACATCTTCCTCTGTACAAGTAGGTGATTTGAATAGCAGTGTATCTGAAATGATCGCAGACAACATGATTCCAGCAATCGCTGATGGAATCTCTACATTTGCCTCCCGATATAATTTTAAAACGATCGTACTAGTACAACCAACAGGTTCTGCACGATAGTACAACGGATTCGCTGTTTCAAAATTAGCAATTCGATGATGATCCACTACAGCTAAAACGGTTGCTTCAGCGATACCTTCCGCGCTTTGTTGAAACTCATTGTGATCCACAAGCATCACTTCTGAACCAGCTGCAAGACCTTCAATTACACGAGGGGCTTCAAGTTTAAAATGAGACAAAGCAAATTGCGTTTCTTCATTGGGAGTTCCCAGAGCAACTGCTTCGGTATCTTTTCCTAATTCCTTTTGCAAATGCGCAAAGGCAATCGCTGCTCCAATAGCATCCGTATCAGGATTTTGGTGTCCAAATACTAATATTTTCGACATAATGATCGCTCCTAATTCATTGATTTTCCACCCTCTAATGATAGCAAAAAACGGGAAAGAATCAATAGTTATCTTCTCTTCGCTTTTTTACCGAGTAAGGTAGCCTTGATAATCATCGACATGAAGCAATTCTTTTGCATTTCTTACACGATCTTGGGTTGGCGGCTCAATCCCTTCAAGAGGATATTTCAGCCCTAATTCATCCCATTTATATTTGCCCATTGTATGATAAGGCAAAATCTCAACTTTATCTACATTTTTCAATGTTTTGATAAAGGCATCTAAGCGAATCAAAAATTCATCATAATCACTTCTGAATGGGACCAACACGTGGCGAATCCAAACAGGTTTATTGATTTCTGATAAATACGTCGCCATCTCTAAAATGTTATCGTTGGATTGAGTAGTCAGCTTCTTATGCGCGTCATTATCTATGTGCTTGATATCAAATAATAGCAAGTCAGTGACAGTCATCAACTCTTGAAATTTGCTGAAAAATGGTTCTTCCCGAGTAAAGGGTTTTCCGCAAGTATCTAAGGTTGTGTTCACTCCTGCAGCTTTCGCTTTTCGGAAAAGATCGATCAAGAAGTCTAGCTGAAGCAATGGTTCTCCGCCACTAACTGTCAAGCCGCCTTTTTCTCCCCAAAATTCTCGATATTTGAGGGCTTCTTCCAGTACATCATCTGTTGTCCGTTCAATACCGCTGCCGATTTTCCATGTATCTGGATTATGACAAAATTCACAGCGCATCCGACATCCTTGCATAAAGACAATAAAGCGAATACCTGGTCCATCCACTGATCCGAAACTTTCTGTTGAATGAATATGTCCTGTTACTGACATGGTGCTCTTCCTTTCTTGAAGAAACTAAAAATAAGAAACTAAAAATAAATTTTATTCTTTTGGTGACGTTTGATCCTAGTGTAAAATCCCAAGAAGACAACCGCTTGCTGAATAAACAATCTTATTCCGCTTCATCAGGCAATCCCAATGATTCCCTTCGGGCTTTGGTTACACTACGGTCTCTTCGTTCCCCTAGTATTATTCATCATCTGCTCTGCTGCCGCAATCGCAGTGATTCCCTTCGGGCTTCGGTTACACTACGGTCACTTCGTTCCCCTAGTATTATTCATCATCTGCTCTGCTTCGCAATCGCAGTGATTCATAACAATAGGCGGCGGAATGTTCCATCCGCCGCCTTGTTTGGTGCTATTTTACATTGCTTCGTGCATTGTACGTGCAATTACGTCATCTTGTTGTTCTTTTGTCAACTTGATGAAGTTAACGGCATAACCAGATACACGAATCGTTAATTGTGGGTATTTTTCTGGATGTGCTTGTGCATCAAGCAATGTGTCACGGTTGAATACGTTGATATTCAAGTGGTGTCCACCTTTTGCTGCATAACCATCCAACATTGTTGCTAGGTTTTCTTGTTGTGTTTCGTCGTCACGTCCCAACGCTTTTGGTACGATTGAGAATGTGTTTGAAATACCATCTAATGAGTAATCATATGGCAATTTCGCAACTGATGAAAGACTAGCCAAAGCACCGTGTGTATCGCGGCCGTGCATTGGGTTCGCACCTGGAGCAAATGGTGCACCAGCACGACGTCCATCAGGAGTATTTCCTGTTTTCTTACCATAAACAACGTTTGAAGTGATCGTTAAGATCGATGTTGTATGTTTTGAGTTACGGTAAGTCTTCGTACGTTTAACTTTCTTCATGAAGGTTTTCAATAAGTTCACTGCGATGTCGTCTACGCGGTCATCGTTGTTTCCATATTTAGGATAGTCGCCTTCGATTTCGTAATCTTCAACAATGCCGTTTTCGTCACGGATTGTACGAACTTTCGCATATTTGATAGCAGACAATGAGTCAACTGCTACAGAGAATCCAGCGATACCAGTAGCCATTGTACGCAAGATGTCAGTATCTTGCAAGGCCATTTCAATACGTTCGTAAGAATATTTATCATGCATGTAATGGATGATGTTCAATGTATTGACATACAAGTCACAGATCCAGTCCATCATTGTGTCATATTTTTCCATTACTTCATTGTATTCAAGGTATTCTGAAGTGATTGGTTGGAATTTAGGTCCAACTTGTGCTTTTGATTTTTCATCGACCCCACCGTTGATTGCATACAACAATGTTTTCGCTAAGTTCGCACGAGCGCCGAAGAATTGCATTTGTTTACCAATACGCATTGCAGATACACAACATGCGATACCGTAATCGTCGCCCCAATGGCCGCGCATTACATCATCGTTTTCATATTGGATCGCTGAAGTTTGGATAGACATTTTCGCACAGAATGTTTTGAAGTTATGTGGCAAGCGTGTTGACCACAAAACAGTCAAGTTTGGTTCTGGAGCTGGTCCTAAGTTTGCTAGTGTGTGTAAGAAACGGAAGCTGTTTTTTGTAACCATGTGGCGTCCGTCTTCACCCATCCCAGCGATTGATTCTGTTACCCAAGTTGGGTCACCAGAGAACAATGCATTGTATTCAGGTGTACGAGCAAATTTCACTAGACGAAGTTTCATTACGAAATGGTCAACGATTTCTTGTGCTTCTTCTTCTGTGATCACGCCGTTTTTAAGGTCACGTTCGACATAGATATCCAAGAAAGTTGATGTACGTCCTAGAGACATTGCTGCACCGTTTTGTTCTTTGATAGCTGCTAGATAACCAAGGTATAACCATTGGAAAGCTTCTTTTGCAGTTTGTGCAGGTTGAGAAATATCAAAACCATAAATGTTTCCAAGTTCTTTTAATTCGCTTAATGCACGAATTTGTTCACTTAATTCTTCACGTTGGCGAATGATATCGTCAGACATCGTGCCATTGCCGCAATACAACAAGTCTTGTTGTTTTTCTTTGATCAAGTAGTCCACACCATACAATGCTACACGACGGTAGTCACCGATGATACGTCCACGACCATAAGCATCAGGAAGTCCAGTAATAACACCAGAACGACGAGCAGCTCTGATTTCAGGAGTGTAAGCATCGAATACGCCTTGGTTGTGAGTTTTACGATAGTCACGGAAAATATGAGAAATTTCAGGATCGATTTCGTAGCCGTAAGATTCAGCTGATTGTTCTGACATCCGGATACCACCGAAAGGTTGCAAGCTGCGTTTGAAAGGTTTGTCAGTTTGGAAACCAACAACAGTTTCTAACTCTTTGTTCAAATAGCCAGGACCGTGTGAAGTGATTGTTGAAACGTTTTTAGTATCCATGTCTAAAACGCCACCAGCGTCACGTTCTTGCTTGTTCAAATCCATAACTTGATCCCAAAGCTTCGTTGTTGCTTCTGTTGGGCCAGCCAAGAATTCGTCTGTTCCGTCATAAGGTGTGTAGTTTTCTTGGATGAAGTCGCGTACGTTTACTTCTTCTTTCCAAGTTTTTCCTTTAAATCCATTCCATTGTTCCATTTGATGGACCTCCTTAAAATTTCTGTTCACTTAGTGTAACAGCTTTACGTGAATAGTATAACACAAAGCTGTTTCATTGCAAGCATTTACAAGAATTATTTTTAACAAAATTGATTTTAAATAAGCTAAATAAATAAAAACAGTTTATATATCAACGTTTATTAAATGTGAAATTTTTATTAAAGTCCATTTTTTGAAAATGTGAATCTTTCGTTAAGCAACAAAAAAACACACAACTGTATTGGTACAGT
>NZ_JALAHI010000100.1 GCF_022711995.1 Enterococcus sp. | reverse complement strand
CTCCAGAGATATGCGAGAATTGAACATCGCCAAGACCTATACGAAAGAAGGAAAAACCAAGTATACCGTGATCGCTACATCGGAAGTGAACGTCACCGAAAAGTTGAAGCTGTCAATGAATGAATACTTGAAATCCATTGAACAAGTGGAATTTATCACGGTGATCCACACCATCAGTAACGGTGCGGATGTGATCGCCAATTACCTTGATGAAATGGATCTGGAAGACATCGTAGCAACCATGGCAGGGTTTGATGTGTTATTGATTCTCTCACCCTCTAAAGAGCGAGCCACGCAATTGATCCACCACTTAGAAAAATATATCGAGTAGTGAAAAACGACCTTCGCCAATGCCTTCTATTCTTTTGAACAAGGCAGACAAGCGAGAAAACAGCTAGAGACAAACAGCCACAGCACTTATTCGCAAGAGACCATAGGACCAGTGAAAACTTGAGATTCATTGGCCAATGCCGCGAGTTTATTGTGCCTTTCGAAGGAGCCTTCGATGCTGAATTGTCTCTTTTTTTGTTGTCAGCGGCTTTTTTTAAGTGTGTTCCTCGCAGGATTCCATAAGTACAATTGTTTTCCTCGATGATTGGAAGGTGCTATCCTAAAAGAAAATCTAAGAAATGCGAGGGGAAAGTCTGAAACTGTCATTCATCAAAAAACATTGGCACTATTGGACGAAAAAATAGAAGGGAGACTTAACATGAAAGAGGACAATCAAGGGAACCGCCATGCACGAGGGATTGTCTTAGTCACTCATATCGTCACTGCAATGGTCAAAATCATTGGTTTCTTATTCAGCGGCAGTGCGGTATTGATGAATGAAAGCATCCATAGTGTCATTGACTGTCTCAATCAAGGGTTACTAGCAATCGGGGAAAAGCGAGCTCAGCGGGGACGGAGTGAACTTTATCAGTTTGGAGAAGGACGGGCAACCTATTTTTTTAGCACAGTGGTCGCGATGACTGTTTTCTTTGGTGGTGGACTATTGGCAGTGATAGAAGCAGGACAAAATCTTTTCGATCCAGCCCATGAAGTGACCAATATTCAATTCGTAGTGGCGATTCTCTTTGCTGGATTATTCGTTGAAAGTTCAGCTGTTCAAAGGGGTTGGCAAGAAATCAAGCAACAAAACACGGACAAGCAGCCTTTGTTCACTTTTTTGAAAGAAAGCCGGGAGAGTGAGATCCTACTAGGTTTTACAGAGGATTTATTCGCATTGATCAGTGTAAGCATCGCACTGATCGGCATTTTATTGACCGCCCTCACAAACAATCCCCTCTTTGATTCATTAGGCGGAATCATCGGTGGTGTGCTTTTAGTGATCGTAGCCGGCTTTTTAGGAAAAGAATTTTATAGTTTGCTGATTGGGGAGAGTGCGTCAAAAAGTGATTTGAAAAAAATCCAGCAGACATTAGCGACGGAAGAAGTAACGGAAGTGACTGATCTGCGAACGCTCCATTTAGGTCCTGATGAATTGTTGGTCGTCGCCGAATTAGTGATACAACCGAAAATCACCTCGGATGAGTATGCAGTCATTGACCGGTTGGAACAAGAGATCCGCACTCAATTAGCACCAAAAAAAAACGTATATTTATTTGGAGACGGAAAGACGAAAGCAAAAAAAGAGATGATTACTGAAGGCAGATCGTCCTTGAAGGAATCAGCTTATTTTTTTACAAATAGCGGTTGTTTTGAATGCTGAGAATAGTCGGGGTTCAATGAATCATCGAGGGTTACCCCCAATAGCGTTACCAGGCCTTCCCAACCGACCATTGCTAAGACACAAGCCAGCGGAACCATGAGCTTTTTCTTACGATACCAAACCTTCTTCAAATTATCCCTCCTTTCTTTTAGTTTATCTTAAGAGTAAGAAAAGGGATTCCGTCGAAAGATGGATTTTTCCTGATGACAGGAAGATTTTGGTCGTGTCTAAGGAATGTTCTTCAAGTGGTTTGTGAAAACAAGGGATCCGCATAGATTCACTTTTTACCAGTCGGAAATCACTATAAATCCTTTTTTCTTCAATTTAAGTAGCGGATATACGTTTTTTTAAGCAAAATAATTTACCTGTCTCTAGATTCATGATAAGTTAAAGATGGAAAGAGCGCTCTTTTCACAAAGTAATCCTTACCACTAAGCATCATTTCTCTAGTCGAAAATATTGATTCAACACCTTTTTGAAAGACCATTTTTATTGGCAACTGCCATCATTGATTTAGGTAGCAGGTAGCCTCCCCAAAAAAAGAATCATCCCGTTAATCCGTCCGTTTGTCAATCACGTATCATGACTCCAAGCACAAGTTGAACAACTTTACTTGAAGCCATTTTTTGTCTTGGTCAAAATGTCACTACCAACGAAGCTATTACACCTAGAAGGAGGAGAATAGATGGACGATTTTTATCAACGAACAGCGACAGAAACTCTCGAACATTTTCATTCAGACCAGAGGAAAGGACTTAGTCAGCAAGCCGCAAAGGAAGCCTTAGATACATATGGCGAAAATTCCATCCGCCAACAAGCAGCAACCTCTGTTTGGACATTGTTATGGCACAATGTAAATAATTTGATTGTTTATTTATTAGTAGCAGCCGCATTACTCTCTTTTGCGATGGGGGAAACGATCGAAGGAATTGCCGTGTTGATCGCCGTAATCATTGCCGTAATGACTGGTTTTGTGACAGAGTTGCGCGCACAAAAATCAATTGATTCCCTTCAGAAAATGATTTACACTACCGCAAAAGTGATTCGTGATGAGCAAGTGCTGGAAATTGAATCTACTGGGATCGTGCCAGGGGATATTTTAGTTCTAGCAGAAGGCGATGCCATAGCTGCTGACGCTCGTTTGCTGGAAAGCCGTAATTTAGCCTGTATTGAGTCGGCATTGACGGGAGAATCCGAAGCCGTAGAAAAAAATGCCACAGACCAATACGATGAAGACGTTCCTTTGGGTGATCGCCGCAATGTTGTTTTTGCGGGAACAGCCGTGACAAGAGGAAATGGCTATGCAGTCGTCACAGCCACCGGCATGCAAACGGAAGTCGGAAAAATCAGTGAGATGCTGACAGGAAATAAAAGTGCGAAAACTCCTTTAGATATTGAACTGGATAAGTTGGGAAAAGCAATCATCATTGCCGCACTTTTTGCTGCAGTGACAGTCTTGATTGCCGGTGTTCTAACTCAACAGCCAGTGGTGGAAATGCTACATATCTCAATCATCCTTGCAGTAGCCGCCATCCCAGAAGCTATGCCTGCTGTTTCAACCATTACGCTTTCTCGCGGGATGCGGATCATGGCGGAGCACAAAGCATTAGTCAAAACGCTATCTGCCGTGGAAACCTTGGGGGCTACCAGCATCATTGCTAGTGATAAAACGGGGACATTGACAGAAAATCAAATGACTATCACTGAGATTCTTCTAAAGGATGGAACGAAATATACGGTAACCGGCAATGGCTACGAACCTGTTGGACTTTTTTTCAAGGAAGAACAGGAAATTTCAGTGAAGGCAGAATCAGCACTTCAGGCAATGATTGAAAATGGGGCCCTTTGTACCACCGCTTCTTTAAAAGAAACAGAGGGTCAGTTTACTGTTTTGGGAGATCCCACCGATGGCGCATTTGTTGTCTTAGGGAAAAAAGCAGGCATCGAGCGCCAAACACTGATGGATCAAGGCATTGAAAAAATTGCGGAGCTTCCTTTTGATTCAGAAAACAAATTTATGATCACCGTCTATGAAAAAGAACAGCGAACACTGATCATGAAAGGTGCTCCAGATGTTTTGATCGAGAAAGCTGCGGTTGATCAATCTGTCAAAAAACAGTTGAACGACATCAACCACACATTAGCTTCCAATGGCCAACGAGTGATTGCCGTGGCACAAATCAGTGACTATCAGGGAGGTTTATCGGAGACGGAGTTGACAGAATCATTGGCGAATTTAGAAATCCAAGGATTTGTTGGAATCATCGATCCACCGCGTACCGATGTAAAAGAAGCGGTCAAAGTCGCGCAAGAAGCGGGAATCCGTGTCAAAATGATCACAGGGGATCACCCGCAGACCGCGTCGATGATTGCGCAAGAAATCGGCCTATTTGATTTTGACAAGACAATGACAGGGCAAGAGATTGATGCTTTGGCAGAAAAAGATGGGTTTAATGAAGCAATTGAAGACGTAGCAGTTTTTGCCCGAGTGTCACCGAAAAACAAGTTACAGCTTGTCAAAGCACTGCAAGAAGAAGGGGAGATCGTATCTATGACCGGCGATGGTGTGAATGATGCGCCTGCTCTTAATGGCGCCGATATTGGCATCGCGATGGGGATTCGTGGAACAGAAGTCGCCAAAGAATCTTCGGATATGATCTTGACGGATGATCGTTTTGGAACGATCGTCGAGGCAATCAAAGAAGGGAGAATCATCTTTGACAATATCAAAAAATACGTTTCTTTCCTTTTTTCTTGTAATATGGTCGAAATCGTAACGATCTTTCTAAGTGTCCTTTTTCTGCTCCCGATGCCAATTCAACCGCTGCATATTTTGTTTCTCAATCTAGTGATCGATATTGCGCCTGCGATGGCATTGGCCTTTGAGTCGGCAGAAGAGGACTTGATGAAACGCCAGCCGCGTTCCAAAGAAGACAGTTTGGTCAATAAGCGCTTCTTAGGACGAATTATTTTAAGCGGTGTTGTGATCGGATTGACGGCATTTGCTTTCTTTGGCTTCTTGATCCAGACCAGTCATGAACTGGCTTATGCCCAGACTGCCACGTTTACTTTCATGGCAGTTGCACAACTGATGCATATTTTTAATGTTCGCAAACAAAGTGGATTTGGTTTGGACACGTCTTTGTTTAAAAATAAACCATTGATCGGGGCACTGCTCCTTTCCATCGGGTTGCAGTTGTCAGCTGTTTATGTCCCTTTCATGAATGAACTATTGGGCACTTCACCATTGGAAGCTGGTACATGGGGAATTATTTTTGTAGCCGCCAGTCTTTCCACACTGGTTGTCATGGGGTTGAAAAAAGCCTTTCAATTGAAGTGAAACAACACCCAAAAAAGCCAACGATCAGGTTGGCTTTTTTGGGTGCCTTTTGTCTATCTAAGAAAGTGATTTACAAATGTAAGAAAAAAAGTTATTATTGACGAGTCAACGATTGACAAGTCAATGGTTAGGAAGGAGCAGCCCATGCAACTAAGAGAAATCAGCCACTTGCTTTATCAATTGAAAATTGCCAATCAAGAATTGACTACTGACTTTGAAAAAAGCACCGGATTCAGTCTGACCCGATATGAATTGCTGATGTTCATCAAAGAAAATGGACGTTGTTCGCAATCTGAGTTACAGACTGAATTGAAGATTGATAGTGCAGCAGTTACCAGGCATTTAAAAATTTTAGAACAAAAGAATTACGTGGCTCGGGAAAGAAACAAAGCCAACAATCGTGAAGTCTTTGTAGAAATAACCCCCAAAGCCCAACAAGAACTGTCTGCCTGTGAAAACCAGCAAGAGAAAAAAGCATTAACGCTATCCTTGACCGAAGACGAAGCGGCTGTATTCTTGCAGCTGTTAGATAAATTACTTAAATGAAAGAGGCCAGTACGATGTCAACCAATAGAGTAAATAACGATTTTTCAGATATTACCTTCAATAGAAGATCTGTCCGAGTCTATGATGAGCAGGTCAAAATTTCCCAGGAAGAGATGTTAGCCATGATTCAAGAAGCAACAACGGCGCCTTCTTCTGTCAATATGCAGCCATGGCGCTTCGTTGTCGTGGAGAGTGACGATCAAAAAGCGAAACTGAAACCTTTGATCCGCTTTAATACCCGTCAAAATGATACTTCTTCGGCAATGATCTTGATTTTTGGCGATTTAGCTTGTTATGAATTGGGGGAAGAGATCTACAATCATGCGGTGGAGGTAGGGAAAATGCCTGCCGAAGTTCGAGACCAACAATTGGCAACGATCATTCCTTATTACAAGAGTTTTTCAAAAGAACAAATGTCTTCCATCGTAAAAGTAGATGCTAGTTTGGCGGCAATGCAATTGATGCTAGTTGCCCGTGCTCATGGTTACGAAACCAATCCAATTGGCGGCTTTGAAGCCGATCAATTAGCGGAAGCTTTTGACATGGATCCAGAACGCTATGTTCCTGTTTTGATCGTTTCTATTGGACAAGCCAAAGAATCCGGCTATGAATCCATTCGTTTGGATGCTGAGAAAATCACGACGTTTAAATAAATCGAAATGTCTTTTTGTCTATTCAGCGAAGCATGAAAATAGGAAAACAGACGGTTATACCTTATGATAAAGTATCGGGAAGAGACTTATCAAAAGGGAGGAAATAAAATGACGGTTATTTCAACGGTTTTGATTCTGTTGGTAGCATTGGAATTTCTATTTATTCTTTATCTGGAAACTTTTGCGACTACCTCAGAAAGAACGCAGCGTGTGTTCCATTTAACAAAAGAAGAATTGCAACGCCCATCAGTGAATACATTGTTCAAAAATCAAGGGATCTATAATGGATTGATCGGTATCGGGTTGCTGTATAGCGTGCTTTTTGCGTCCGCTCCTGTGGAATTGAGCCGATTACTTTTGATTTATATTATTCTGGTCGCTTTATATGGCAGTATCACGAGTGATAAAAAAATCATTTTCACTCAAGGTGGCTTAGCAATCCTTGCATTGATCACGACATTTTTTTTATAGATAATCGAAAAGACCTCACAGAGGTGGATTGATTCCTTCAATCAAGGAATCAATTCCACTGTGAGGTCTTTTTTTGCTGGTTTTATTTGATCATGAGCCATCATCGAGTTTGCAGTTGTAGAAAAAAATGATAGGATAAAGCTAAAGACAAAAACCAATTCAATTGCCAAGAAGATCAGCGTGTTTCTGGCCGTAGACTAGTTGCTGCAAAAAGGGCTTTGGCTAGAATCGGTGTTAATATCACTGCTGTAATCACTTCAGAAACACCGTTGGTCAATGCGATTGCTCCTAATGTCACGAACAACGCGGAGGCATCAACGCCATAAGTAGTAGCCACCAAATGAGTGTATAAGGTTCCCATCAATGTTAAGACCAAGACAGTATTAGTGAGAGTGCCAAAGATTGCGGCAACGATCGAAGCTACCACGACTTTTTTTGTTTTGCGATAGAGCCAAGTAAACAAGACACCGGCTACAAGACCTACTAATACCCTTGGCAGGACTGAGATAATCGGGTTGGTAAACACCGTGATATCTAAAGGTGTAGTTGGAGAGGTGAAGGCACGAATGATCGTGAAAATTCCCCAAATCAAACCGATAAACATCCCATCTTTTGTTCCTAAGACGATTGCCGCAATAATGACAGTGACATGAATGATCGTCAAACTGGTTATACCAATGGGGATAAAGCCGAGAAAGGGCACCATAGTCTGCAAAATAATGATTGCCGTTAGAATCCCGCGGATGACCAAACGATAGGTTTTGTTTTTCGTATTCATAAGAAAACTTCCTTTCATGATAAATGACACGAGTGTCATTTATTAACTTAGGATGATTATACAATATAATGACACTGGTGTCATTAATAAAGTGAGGTGGAATCATGAAAAAACCGATCGAAGAGAAGAAGCGCCAAAAACGAGAAGCCATTCTGGAAAGTGCGAAAGTGGTATTCAGTAAAAAAGGATTGATCGATGCGACAATGCAAGATATCATCGAAGAATGCGGCATTAGTCGTGGGGGCATTTACTTGTATTTTCCCTCGGTAGATGCCATTTTCTTAGAAGTGCTCCAACAAAGATCACAACGGCGCTTTGATGAAGTTCGAGCAATGATCAAAGCGAATGCTTCTTTTGAAACGATTTTAACGAAATATTTTGAAGACCATAAATATCGGCTGTTGCATAGCATATCCGATAGTATGCTACGAGCAACTTATGAATATTACTATACGCATAAATCAGCAGAAACCAGCTCATTGCAGCAAGGACAGTTGACCGAAACCAAGCGAACGATTCAAGAGATTTTTCAAGTTGGTGTCGCCCAAGAGGTGCTTGAAGACCGAAACTTGGAAGCAATTGCTGAAAACTATATGTTTGTGATTGAAGGTCTGGGTATTTTGGCTTTGACAGGTCATATTCAAGAAGAACAAATTGATCATCAAATCCAAGTCATGCGAACACTATTGCCTTATCGATAAAAATAGCGAAGCTGTGAGAGCAGATAAACAAAGGAAGTGATTCATTCACTCTTGGATTTATGGCTATCACAGCTTTTTTGCAATCTCTTTGAAATCAAGAACAGGCTTTATCCAAAGAATCCTTCCAAATATAGGTCAAGAAACAAGCTTTTTTTGTATCGAAAGGGGCTGTTTCTCGGGATTGTTCTTTTTTGAGGCCTGAATTTGAAATAAAAAAACAGCTGATTTTACTTGTAACCAAAATGTAAACGGGATATCGATTGGGTTGCGTTAAGGAATATGTTAGAATAAATATGTCAAATAAACGTAATTTGATGACTGAAATTGACGAAATGGAGGAGGAAATGAAAAAGAAACTGGTAACATCCGTGTGTATTTGTGCTATAACGCTGATAAGTCCTGTCATCCCAACCACCGTCTTCGCCGATGAATATGATCAATTGATTCAGTAAAAAAATAACGAAGTGGCTGAATTGCAACAACAGTATCAATCAGTACAGGCACAAATTGTTCAGTTGACTAATGAGGTTTCTGGTATTAATGAACAAGCAGCTGAGTTAGTCCTTCAGCAGAAAACACTGGTGGATGAAATCGCTGATTTAGAACAAGAAGTGACTGATTTGGAAGCACGGATCGAGAAACGTCAAGTAGCGATCCAAAATCAAGCGCGGGATACTCAAGTCAATGGAAAAAGTAATCATCTTATTTCCGTACTTTTGGATTCCGAATCTTTTGGTGACTTTGTACAACGGCTCCATGGGATGACGACGATCGTCAGTGCCAATAATCAGATGATCCAACAGCAACAAGCAGATCAGGTAGCTGTTGAAACAAAGAAAAATGAAGCAGCAACCAAAATGGCAGAACTACAACAAATGCAAGGGCAGCTAGAAGCCCAAAAAGGGGAGCTTGAGTCCAAACAAGCAGACCTGAATGTTATGCAGACAAACCTTGCTTTGCAACAAGCAACTAAAGAAACCGAAAAGGAAACATTGATCGCTCAAAAAGAAGCACACGAGGCAGAACAAGCCCGAATCAGAGAAGAATCGGAACGCATTGCAGCAAGACAGCAAGCAGCAGCTGAAAATCAGCTAGTGCCAACGACTACCGAGTCTTCTGAAAATTCTTCGATTTCTGAAGCTGGTTCTTCTGAAACCGAACATTCTGCTCAAGGAGAATCCACTGATGTTCAAGGGGATATCCAAGAAACACCGACGAGTAGTGAAACAAGCTCTGTACCTGCTCCGGATTCTTCTTCGCCGACAGCAAGCGCGAGCAACAGCAATCCTGACCCTCAACCTGCTCCTGTTTCTAAGCCTACACCTCCTACACCGTCTGCGCCAAGTGGGAATGTTGGCGCTACAATTGTGGCAGAAGCATACAAGCATCTCAATAAGCCTTATGTCTGGGGAGCAAAAGGGCCAGATAGTTTTGACTGTTCTGGATTTACCCGTTATGTCTATCTGCAAGTAACCGGAAAAGATATCGGTGGTTGGACAGTCGCTCAAGAAACTGCGGGGACAGTAATTTCTGTTAGTCAAGCGCAGCCTGGTGATTTACTGTTTTGGGGTGCTGCCGGCAGTACAAATCATGTAGCAATCTCATTAGGCGACAACCAATATATTCATGCCCCTCGTCCAGGACAGACCGTTTCTGTGGGCAATACGGCGTACTATACTCCAAACTTTGCAGTTAGAGTCAATTAATGATTTGATCTTTACAAAGATTTGTCCCAGTGCAACCGATTCTCACGGTTTCAGACTGGGAAGACTTACAGTGTTAATAGAAGGAGAGACAAATGAAAAGCAGAAAACAGATTCGAAAAGAGATGCAACGGCAAAAACGCAGTTCGTTATACCGAAAAAGTGCAGCGACAACTACTGCTCTTGTTAGTACGATGAATTTATTACCAGTAGGTGTACTGGCAGCTTCTGTGGATGAGTCGAATGACACGACAGTACAAGTGGTTGATCAGCCGACAGTTGCGACAACTAGTACCGTAGATTCTTCTGATTCTGCAGAATCGCAGGAAGAGAGTCAAAAAATCGAATCACCAGCAGCCGAGTCCGATTCGTCCATAAAGGATAATACTTCGGAGAGTGAGTCAATAACCACTCCATCAACCGAAGACTCTACGACTTCTTCCATCAGTGGGGAAACGAATGCCCCAGAAGCAAGTGATCTTCCAATGCTGACGGAAGCCGAGCGAATCGCATTAGAAACCAAAATCATGCCTAACGTTGATCGAATGATGGCTCGATCGAATACCCAGCAAGCCTTCATTCAGCAAGTAGGCCCCATGGCACAACAAGTGGCCAGCGTCAATGATCTTTATGCATCGGTGATGATCGCACAAGCGATTCTTGAATCTGGATGGGGACAATCCACACTTACGACACAAGCCAACAATATGTTCGGCATCAAAGGTTCTTATAATGGTCAATACGTCGAAATGCGAACGATGGAAGATGATGGAAAAGGCAATCTTTATGAGATCGTGGCCAAGTTCCGTAAGTACCCTTCTCTGAAAGAATCCTTTGAAGACAATGCCCATGTCTTGAAAACCACTTCTTTTTCAGCGGGCGTCTATTTCTATTCAGGTGCTTGGAAATCAAATACATCCTCGTACCGCGATGCGACACAATGGCTTCAAGGTAGATATGCCACAGATACTACTTATGCCAGCAAGCTGAATAATTTGATCGAAACCTATAATTTGACTCAATTTGATTCAGCAACGGGGGGCGGTAGTGGAAATGGCAATACTTCCAATAATGCGGAGCAAAGCATCAACAAACAATTCAAGACAACGGCAGCACTGAACATTCGGTCAGACGCTTCAACCAGTGCCAGTGTGGTAGGATCATTGGCCAACAATACAACCTTTAAAGCAGTCGCCCAAAAACAAGGCACCAGTGTTAATGGCAACAGTACCTGGTATCGAGTAGAAGGCAAAGGTTGGGTCAGTGGTGCCTATGTCAAAGAAGTTGGATCTAACAATAACTCTAATAATAGTAATAATTCAGAACAAACCATCAATAAGCAGTTCAAAACAACTGCTGTCTTGAATATTCGTTCTAATGCTTCGACAACAGCTAGTGTAGTAGGATCATTGGCCAACAATGCAACATTTAAAGCAGTGGCCCAAAAACAAGGCACTAATGTCAATGGCAACAGTACCTGGTACCGAGTAGAAGGCAAGGGCTGGGTCAGTGGTGCTTATGTGAAAGAAGTTAGCAGTGCTTCTAGCACGAAGACTTATACTGTCAAGTCTGGGGATACGCTATGGGGAATCTCCCAAAAATATGGTGTTTCTATCAATCAGCTCATGCAGTGGAACAATATCAGCGGCTCATTGATTTTTGTTGGTCAACGATTGATCGTTAGTAAATAAAGACAGCAATCTGCAAGCAACCGAGAAGAAGTGAATCAATTAGCGAAACAAAATCTTTACACAAGAAAAAACCGAACGAAAGAAGCAATCAGCAAAATTTTAGCGGCTGATTGGTTGCAAGCAACAGCTTCTAACGTTCGGTTTTATTTTGATAACTATAGAAGAAAAGTACGGCTTATTGCGCGGTTTCTTGAAAACTATCCATGATTTTTGTTAACTCATCCTTTGATGAGTCAAAGAGACTTTCCAAAGTCCAACCATATAATTGAACATAGTTGTTGTCCGTTTCGATAACGTAATACAAGTAGTGGATGTTCAATCCTTCAACAGTCGCAGCAAAATCGACCATCTGAGTTTGGGTATTTGGCAGCGGCAAAAATGTCGCATCTGTATTGAAATTTGTTCCTAGACTGTCTTGCACTAACGCAAGATAACTATCAAAATCCGCAAAATCCTGCTTAGATTCCACTACAGCCGCTAAAAATTTTGTTTGCAACGAATCCGATAACATAAAATCATTATCCGGATTTAGCGATTCAAAATCAGCAACCGTACGCCAATTTTTCGGGAATTCAAGGGAATAGGTATACCCGCTTACACCGGTGATTTGCTGTGTTTCAACAGGCAATACACTTTCGACAGAACTGCTGCTTTCCACCACAGAAGACAGCTGCGTGCTTTCGTTACTCTTTGAGAACTGTGTCGTTTCCGTTGGCTTTTCAGTACAACCTGCAAAAAATAAGACAACCCCCAGTAACCCCAAAACCATTTGCTTTCTCATTTTTTTCTCCTTTTGATTTTTTTAACTTATTTTTTTCATCCTATAATAAGCCTCTGAATAAGGCAACAGATCGAACTTTCTAAAAACTCATTTTTATGAAGACTTAAGTGATTTTTTGTTGCAACCTTGTTTATTTTTGAAGACGAATAAGAATGAATGGAAGAGATTGTACATATTTTTCCTTGCATGATGCAAAATTTGATTATAAAACCTGTAAATCATTTGCTATTCTATATAAAAGTAGAAGCCTTCCTTGATCCATAAATGTAGGATACTTGCGGAATCATTGGATCAACGCCATCGATGATTGCACAAGCGCTACCAATCATTGGGCAACCACTGTCAAGGTGAGGAAGAAACTAGAAAACAGAGGTGAGCGGATGTTTTATCCAGATGTCAAAGAATATTTGCAAAAGATGCGTGGGGATATTGATTTTGAAGCGATGAGCGAATGTCTGCCTTTGGTTCATAGATATTGGCAAATAACGGAGGCAGAAATAGAAAAAATCGTCCGAGAATCTGAGACAGATTTTTGGGAAAGTGTACAAAAGATTATCTTGTTGGATGCTAAATTGGTCCTTTTGAGAAGCTATATCAGTGATTTTGATTTTCAAGATTTTACAGAGGAAGAAATCATTGAGAACATTGAGTTAGATCATTGCACTTACACAAAGGAATTGTGCGGCTATAATTTAAAAGATGCCGGCCATCCTTCGATTCTTTTTGGAAAAGGAAGATGATTACAGGGAACGAAAAGGGCAAGCAACTCTTTTCTTTAACGACAAACTAAGGGTATACTAGAAGAAGCGTGAAGTTTTTTCTACTATTATATATACTCTTTTCAAAAGCAGGATTTTTTATCATTCGTTAAAAAGGAGAGATTTCTATGACTGCATTTATTCAAATCGTTTTGCTCTTTTTCTTGTATTCTTTTATCGGCTGGCTCTGGGAGACGATTTATTGCTCACTAAACGCTGGGCACTTCGTCTATCGCGGCTTTTTGATTGGACCTATTACCCCAATCTATGGCTTTGGTATTTTAGGCGTTGTTTTTTTGTTGCGACCGTTACATAACCAGTTGCTGCTGCTATTTATTGCAGCGGCTATTTTAGTGACCTTGCTAGAATACCTGACAAGTTACTTATTAGAAAAAATGTTTCATGCTTCTTGGTGGGATTACCACAATGTTTTTATGAATATCAATGGCCGGGTGGCAGTACCCATTTCTATTTTTTGGGGGATTTGCTGTGTCGTGATCGTCCGCTTTGTTCATCCGCAAATGTTGGTACTGGTACAAGCGCTATCGGAAAGATTTGGTTTTTACTTACCGGTAGGCTTGTTGATGCTGATGTCAATGGATATGGGCTATACATTAGCCAACCTAGCCGGTTTTCAACGAGCAGTTCAACGCCTGAATCAGGCGGTGGAACAACAGAAAGCCAGCATAACAGAAAGTTTGGAACAAAAGAAAAGCACGTGGCAAGAATATGTTTCGGAACTTCCTATCGATTGGCAGCAATTGCGAGATACGTTGCCCAAACTGAATTTTCATCAACGGAGACTTTTAAAAAACTTTCAAAAGTTACAAATCAATGAAATCACCAATGTACAAGACTTGCGTCGATTTGTTGATGAATTACGCAAGAAAAGAGATTAATGTTACAGGAATATTACAATAAAAAATACCCTTTCAAGCCTTTTCCTTCCCACTTTAACGAGAAAATTTTTTTAATAGTCTCTAATTGCTCCCACTTTAGGTGGAAATTGTAATAAATTGTAAAATAGCTGCAATATATCTTGACGCAAGAATTTGTATAATAATAAGCGTTGGAAACCATAGTGAGAAGTGAGGGAATTTTTTGAAGGCAAAGAAATTACGTGCCATGGTCGTCGCAGTCTTTGCGACAGGGATCATTACGCCGATCTTTGCGCAGGCTGAATCTCTGGATGCATTGAAGGAGAAAGAAAGTGCGGTCATGCAGCAAAGTCAGCAAATCAGTACAGAAGTACAAATCGCTTTGACCGATGTCAATAATAAATACAGCGAGGTTGAAGCACTAAAAGCACAAATCGCTGATAATGAAGAAACACTGGCACAAACAAAAGAAGAAATAAAAGAAGCACAAGCAACCATCGAGAAACGGGAAGCAGTCGTCGCAGAACGAATGAAAGAAATTCAAATCAATGGTGGAGTAACCAGAGACTGGACGGTCTTGTTGGATTCCTCCAATATCCAAGAGTTTATCAATCGTGCTTATGCAATGACGATGCTGCAAAATCTTGAAAAAGAAAAAATCGATTCGTTGACCTCTGAAAAAGAAAAACTGGAATCTCTGCAAGAAAAAGCAGAATCCACCCAAGAGTCGTTAAAAAAAGATCAATCTTCTTTGGAAGCACAGGCCCAAGAATTGGATAGTAAAATTGCCAATTTGCAGACCCAGCTTAAAGAGAATGAATCGACTTTAGCAGAGATTGCTTCTAGCAAAGAAGCTGAAGAAGCTCGTATCGCAGCTGAAAAAGCAGCCAAAGAAAAAGCAGCGAAAGAAGCGGCGGAACAAGCAGCAAAAGAACGTGAGGCTGCTGAAAAGGCAGCGAAGGAAAGTTCAAGTCAAACGTCATCTACGACGAATGGAAATTCAGCATCAAACAGCTCAAGCAATTCAAGTAGTACGACCGAGAATAGTACCACAAATGATAGTACCAGCAATAGTTCCAACAATTCGAATGCAAGTAATCCCCCATCAAGTGGGAAAACAATGATTATGGAATCAACGGCATACTCCTATGCAGAAAAAGGTGCAAGTCACCTCACTGCTAGTGGCACAGACCTGCGTAGCAATCCAATGGCGGTTGCCGTAGATCCAAGTGTGATTCCATTAGGTACATTGCTACATGTTGAGGGGTATGGCGTAGCGTTAGCCCTAGACACAGGAGGTGCGATCAAAGGAAACATCATTGATGTTCACTTTGATAATGTCGCTCAATGTAAGCAATGGGGTCGTCGCCAAGTGAAAGTCACGATTTTAGATTAAACCAAACGAAAGCGTATCTTGTACCAAACATCAAGTATCATTGATGTTTGGCAAGATACGCTTTTTTTGTGGGAAACGAGTTGAAGCATAATAGACAACTCAAGTGGACCACCAAAAGAAAACGTTAAGCGGCAGCCAGCCTTACTGCCCTTTTAAGGCAAGAGAGAGGCTTCTCGAAGAAATAAGACAAGGGAACAGTCCTAAGCAGAATGAAGGAAACGAGGTCTTGAAAATAACCGCGACTATCCAGACAACCCATCCCTTTCACCGAAATCAAGAAATTTCACTCGCAAGAGGAATCTCTCGAGGTAGTAATAGAGCGATCATCCAACTTCGTTTCATTTTTTAAACCAGAATTTAATAAATGAAGGCACAGCGCTCTTACAGCAAACTGCTATAGAATGAGTGTTAGTTTTCATAGGACACTTACTACCAGAAAAAATGCAACAATTTCCTTCACTATTATAAGGAAGTGTTAATCATTCATGTGAGGATTTAGACGCTTGGCTAATTTGTTCCAGTCATTTTTATCGGGAAAAGTTTTGAAAATCAGACACTCAATGTCATTTGCGTAGTCGGAAACATATTCGGTGTAATTTGTCACGACAAGATCAATATGATTCGCCGTTAAATAATCCGGTGACAATTCATTGGAATCCGGAAAGAAAAAATTTTTTGAACTATGCTGGTAATGCATGGATCTGCTTTTTAAATATTGGCAAAGAATGTAAGGACCTTCAAACAAGAAGGCAATATTTTTTTTTGAGTGCCAATAATGAGACTTGATCGATTCCGAGTAAATCGTCAGACTGGCACTTAAATGCTGAAGACAATTTTTATCCCAAATCGCTGAAGCTAATGGATGTTTTGCAAGAAAATTCAGACATTTTTGATAAGAGGTTGGAAATAGACGCTGGACGTAGAGATTGACATCCGCAATATTATGATTTAATAAGGGGGAAAGTAATTGCTTGATTTTAGCTACAGTAAAAAAAGATTCGATTAAGATACGCTCGCGATGGATATCCTTCGATTCCGAGAAACAATCGACTACAAAATCATTGGCCAATTGTTTGATTTCCGACCACTGATTGAATTTTTGACAAAAGAGTTCTTCTCCGGCTATGTCACTGATGGAGCGACGACTCCAAACCAGCAGAAATAGATAGAGAATTTCATCTTGTGGCAAAAATTTTTGATAATGGTCAAAAATATAGTGGTTGATTTCAGCAAACTCTTGAAAATCTTCTGTGTCAGAAAACAGTTCAATGATAGGTTGAGGGAGTTGAACTGGTTGCCCAACACAATAGCGTTCGAGGGTTATGTATAAGTAATAATTCAGCTCACCAAATGAGCAAGCCTGCTTGTTGGCTCGCTGACAGTCAGAGAAGGTTTTAACGGTAATGTCATGTATCGCAATCGGAGGAAAAATCGTGTGTGCCATTATTTCCGATTCATAGTAAAAATCGTGAAAAAATTTTCGGATGTTCATTTCATCACCAATAAAAGTGATCGGATTAAAGTTCAGCTGTAACTGATACTCACGAAGCACAGGCTGTACCTTTCTCAAATAACGCAGAACGGTACTTTCCGAAATATGGTATTTTTCTGCCCACTCAGAAGAACGCATCTCCTCATGTTGAAAAATACTTTCCACTATATGAAAAAGAATTTCGTCGGCGATCAACGCACGCTTGGCAGTCATATATTTTGCTGGGTCGAGAATAGTGAAAATGTAGCCTTTATGAGAAGAATCAATATGGACTGCCTCTTTAAAGTGAGTTTTCATATCCGTAATATCAGTTACGATCGTTCGCGTCGTACTTGAAGATGCCTTTGCCAATGCTCGGGTTGAACAAAGAGGCTCCAACTCAAACAAGTCAAGAATGCGCATCCAACGAATCGTTGCAGTATTCGTAATGAAATTCATTTGAAGTTCTCTCAATGGGCTCCTCCTTTCATTATCTGACGAAGAACGGAATTCTAACTATAGCTATCTTAATGAAGTTGGAAGGACAATAACAAATCATGAATTTCATCAAACGGCGAAATAATTGACATGAATCGCTGAAAAGAAGCGAACTAAATTGCTATTTTAGAAAACAGCATTGAAAAAGAATGGAAACTTTTCTGATTGGCAATCGAAGTAAGGAAGGGAAAAGAGGTAAAAAAGATAGAAATAAAATAGTAAATAAGTATTTTTAACATTGACAAAACAAAGATAAAGCTTAAACACCTTTATAAATAGTTATAATATTTAATTACGAAATGAACGAATCTTTAAAACT
>NZ_JALAHI010000099.1 GCF_022711995.1 Enterococcus sp. | reverse complement strand
CATACCAAGATCTTAATCTCGAATTGTGTGTGGGAAAACTTTAAAGGTGCGCAAATCGTTTGGAAAAATCCTCCAACACCCAGTGACTGGGAGTTTTTTGGCAATACTGTAGTTAGAATTAAAAAGGAATTCTTGTTTTCAGAAAACGACTATCAAATGAAAGGAGGTACATAATGAAAAATATTTTGGGACTGTTTGGAACAGCAGTCATTGTGCAGCCTATGTTTACACTTGGGATGATTGGACTTTTTGCAGAAAAGGACAGCAAAGGGTTTAGAAATGATACGACCTCTTCTGCGTTAGTTGAATATAAAAACAATCAAGTAATTATTACCAAGTCAAATCAAGAAAAAAAGCGGTTACCTAATCAATCAGTAACTAAACCACTAGATAGCTTGGAAGGGTATCTTTCTATGCTGGAAGCTAAACCAGAATTAAAGAGGGGGGGAGAGACTACAACGCAATTAGGACAAAAGATGAAACATCTGGCCCAAACATTTTTATTTACAGGTTGAACAATCAATTTATATAAGGAGGAAAACAATGAAAAAGAGAATTTACAAAGTAGTCTATATGTTAGCAAGTCTCGTTATGGTTATAGGACAGCTGGGAATTGCTCAAGTATTTGCTGAAACGGTTAGTGCAGACGATTCTCCAGCTCGAGAAACTAAGGTATATCATGATTACGAGGAATATCAAAAAGCATTAAAACAGTATAACGAAGACTATGCTCAGTATGAGCAAGACTTGAATGAATATAATCAGAAGAAACAAGAGCATGATGACGCTCAAGCAGAGGCAGATCGAGTTGAGAAAGAGAATGCTGAAAAAAAAGCTGCATACGAACAAGCGCTCGAACAGTATCAAAAAGATTTAGATGAGTATAATAATAAACAACAAGAAGTCGATGATCATAGCGCTAAAGGCCAATATATAGGCCCTAGTTTTTATACTGTATTGGCTCAAATAGAGAGCTATTTAGCTAATTATTCTGCTATGAACCAGATGATTAACTCGGGGTTATCTATAAATGGGGAAGCATTGATTTCTAAGATTAAAGAAAATATGGCTAACGATCCTATTACTGGGAATCCTGAAATTGAATCAAACGGTCAAAAAGTAATGGATCAATGGAATATCTACGCTGAATTTGAAAAATCAATTTATGGGACTACTCCATCTATGGGAGATATTAGTACGATTTTTCCGAATGCTATTGGTGGTGCATGGTATGACGGTTTTAAAGGTGTAGAGTTTTATCATACTTTTAACAGTACAACCGGCCAAACAGTAGATAATGTTCCCCAAATTTTGGATCATCCAACGGAAGATAATATTAAACAAGCTTTGACCGACTTATTCACTAAAACTGGTGGTTTAGCATTCGATGCAGCAAATCAACAAATGGATAAGGATACATTCATGGTTGATCAAGGCTTGGTTAATAAATGGTCTTCTGCTTTGGAAGAAGCTAAAAATCAGGGATTAAGTTTATATACAACAGCAATCCAACAATATATTAAGGCTTTTGAGACCTATAATAGTTCTAACTATGAGACAGCAGATTTTAATGCTTTTATGGATGCAATCGATACCGCTGCTGAAACACAAAGAAAAGCAATGAATCTTATTGGAGGTATGAATGACGTTGATCTAGAAGACGGAGATAATAGTGCGCCTTTCTATAATGATTTGAAGAATTTATCTGCGTCTGATTTGGCTAATAAATATGGCTATCTGAAATTATTGAGTAACATGGCTAGTGAAGCGACCTATGGATATTTTCATTTGTTGTCACCAGAACCTGGAGAAGTGATATCTGTGGCAACTGCTAGTTCTTGGTCAAATGCCTATGGTACATTTGGAAGAAGTCAAAGTGACTACACTCCTAAGTTAACGCCGCCAACTGAGCCTACACCGCCTACTTATGAGACTGTACCTGTTGTTCCTGATGAACCTGTTGCACCTATCCCGCCTATCAAACCAGTGTATGAACCATTAAATAATGTGAGTCTGCTTAAAGTGGATAAAGAAACTAAGGAACCATTGGCAAATGCTAAATTTGAACTAGAAAATACTGATAATAAGGAAGTTTTGGGAACATTTACAACTGGAAATGATGGTTTGCTAGAAATTAATAACCTAAATCCCGGGACATACACCCTTACCGAAATTGAATCTCCAGAAGGCTATGTTCTCGATAATACCCCTGTTTCATTTATTATTCATGGTACAGAGAATGAAAAGATTCAATTAGAAAAATCGAATATCTCAACTACTGGTAGTGTGGAATTAACAAAAGTAGATGAAAAAACAAATACAGCTTTGCAAGGAGCAGTGTTTGAAATTAGAGATTCTAATGGTTCTATTGTTCGTTCAGCACTTCAGACGAACTTGGAAGGAAAAATACTAGTTGATGGACTAAAATCAGGAGAATATTCTTTTGTAGAAACTAAAGCACCAACAGGTTATGTATTAGATAATACTCCAATTAAATTTACTATAGAAAAAGATCAACAAGAAGTTGTGAAAGTATCCATTAAAAATAAATTAATGCCTGGAGGCGTCGTCCTAAGTAAAACCGATGCGACAACAGGCGAAACCTTACAAGGAGCAGTCTTTGAATTACAAGACAAAGATGGCAAAGCACTTCAAAGTGGGCTAATAACTGATAATTCAGGAAAATTAGCAATTGATGGTTTGGAACCAGGGAACTATCAGCTTGTAGAAACTAAAGCACCAACCGGTTATGACTTGGACCAAACGCCAGTGAAATTTGCAATAGAAAAAGGTCAAACAGAAGCAGTTCAAGTATCAATGACGAACAAATTGACTCCTGGAGGAGTGGTATTAAGTAAAACCGACGCGAAAACAGGGGAAGCTTTACAAGGAGCAGTCTTTGAGTTACAAGACAAAGATGGTAAAGCCCTGCAAAGTGGCTTAGTCACTGATGAATCAGGCAAACTAGCTGTTGATGGCTTGGAACCAGGAGACTATCAATTCGTAGAAACGCAAGCACCAACCGGTTATGACTTAGACCAAACGCCAGTGAAATTTACAATAGAAAAAGGCCAAACAGAAGCAGTTCAAGTATCAATGACGAACAAAATGACTCCTGGAGGAGTGGTCTTAAGCAAAACCGACGCGAAAACAGGGGAAGCCTTACAAGGAGCAGTCTTTGAGTTACAAGACAAAGATGGCAAAACTCTTCAAAGTGGCTTAGTCACTGATGAATCAGGCAAACTAGCTGTTGATGGTTTAGAACCAGGCGAATACCGACTAGTAGAAACGCAAGCGCCAACAGGTTATGACTTAGACGCCACACCAGTAACCTTTACGATTGAAAAAGGCCAACGAGAAGCAGTTCAAGTAACGAAGACGAATCAACCAACGGTAGGTTCAGTTGTTCTAACTAAAATTGATTCTAAAACAAGAGACAAGTTGGCAGGAGCAGCCTTTGAATTAAGAGACAGCAATAACAAAGTTGTTCTGAAAGACTTAGTGACAGATAGCAACGGTAAACTAGCCATTAATGATTTAAAACCAGGCGAATACCAGTTAGTAGAAACGCAAGCGCCAACTGGCTATGTATTAGATGCAACACCAATTGAATTTGTTGTAAAAAGTGATAAATCTTCTCAAGAGAATTTGACTAAGACAAATAAAGGGCAAGAGAAATCTGTTCGAATTGAAAAGAGAGACTCACGCACGAATGAATTGTTATCAGGCGCGAAATTTAAATTGCTAGACTCTAAAGGAAAGACTATCAAAGAAGAGATAACTACTGATAAAAATGGTATAGCAACAATTGAAGGACTAGAAGAAGGTTCATATCAATTGATTGAAACCCAAGCCCCAACAGGGTATATCTTAGATAAAACAGCAATTCGCTTTACAACTGAGAAGGATTCTTCTCTTATTACACTAACCAAGTTAAATACTAAGAAAACTGATCCTACAGATTCTGATAAAACAAATAACCCATCAAATTCAGGACAAAGTTCAAGTACTTACTCACCAAAATCCTACCCTAAGACGGGTGAGAAGAGTAGTGTTTGGATAACTGTAATTGGTGTAATTATAGTTTTCTTGATTGGAATAGCTTGGTTTGTAAAGAAAAGACGCTAAAATCTAAGCTTTAAAAGGAGTGGTCCCCCACTCCTTTTAAAGTATTCTGTCAAAATATACT
>NZ_JALAHI010000098.1 GCF_022711995.1 Enterococcus sp. | reverse complement strand
CTGGAATATATTCTACAGCGCCTGTTGATGCTTTGGTCACGACTGGCGTGATGCCGACTGCCCGATGTTTCGGGATGATGATCCCATCCACTCCTGTTGCATCAGCTGTTCTTAAAATAGAGCCGAAATTATGCGGATCTTCCAAACTATCCAAAATCAAGAAAAATGGCGTCTCAGTCTTTTCTTTTGTCTTTGTTATCAAATCATCCAGCGTCAAATATTCATAGGCTGTGATGGCTAATACGATCCCCTGATGCACACCATGATCTGTCAATGTATCTAGTTTTTGTTTAGGTACCCATTTTACTGGTACTGCATGTTCTTTTGCCAATATTTTAAGCTGCTCGACTTTTTCGCCTTTGCTGTCTTCTTGAAGGAACAATTTGTTGCCGCGTCCTTGCTGAATCGCTTCGATCGTCGCATGGTTTCCGAAAACAAAAATATCTTCAACGGCTTCTTCAGTTGGTTTACGGTCTTTTTTGACGATTTCTTTTTTAAATGACGGTTTTCTTTTTTGTTTGCTGTCTTTGAATGATCGCTTTTTATCATTACGCATCTTTTTCACCTACTTTTTTGATACACCAGTCGATCAATTCTTCTAGGCGCTCTGTTTGTTTTGTTAAATGAAGATACCCCATCAATGACTCAAACCCTGTAGCTATACGATATGTTGTGATATCTGCATTTTTTGCTGAGGTATGGCTTTTAGCATTACGACCTCGTTTATACATTGTTTCTTCTGTTTCATTCAAAAGCTTTTCTTCCAGCATCGACTGAATCAAAAAAGCCTGTGCTTTAGCTGATACATAATGTGTCGCCATCCGGTGCAGCGTATTGGGTTTTGTTTGGCCTTGCTCTACTAAATAATCTCGAATGTAGATTTCATAGATTGCATCGCCTACATAAGCCAGCGCTAAACCATTCAATTGTGTATAATCTCTCATTCACTTATTCTCCATCTAGTCCCCTGGGCAGTATCTTCCAAGGTTATTCCTTTATCCTTCAGTAAATCACGAATCTCATCACTGCGGGCAAAATCACGGTTCTTACGTGCCTGATTCCGTTCTTCGATCAATTGATCGATATCGTCATCCAGCAGTTCATCTGAGAGGAAATAAATCCCAAAAATACTCAACCATTGTGTAAACTGATCTAGCGCCTTCTCTGTAACTATTGCTGATACAGTTTCTTGTTCGCTATATTGATTCAGCCATTTTGAGAGCTCATAAACCACAGTGATCCCATTTGCTGCATTGAAATCGTCATCCATCTCTGTTGTAAAACGAATTTCCAGCTCAGCCAATTCCTGTAAGCGACGTTCGTCTTCGTCTAATTGCGGAGCTGCATTTTCTTTTCTGAAGGACAAATTCTCAAATGCATTTTTAAGTTTCTGAAGGTTGACACCAGCTTCTTTGATCGTTGCCTCACTGTAGCGGATCGGACGGCGATATTGTGTCGTCGCCATAAAGAAACGCAGGATTTGCGGATCGATTTGTTTTGCTAGTTCATGCACTGTTACAAAATTTCCCAGCGACTTACTCATTTTTTCATCATCTTCGCCAATTGTTACATAGCCATTATGCATCCAATAATTAGCAAATGTCTGCCCTGTTTTTGCTTCACTTTGAGCAATTTCATTTTCATGGTGAGGAAATTCTAAATCTTGACCACCGCCATGGATATCAATTGTATCACCTAAATGCTTCGTTGCCATTACAGAACACTCGATATGCCAACCGGGACGTCCTGCTCCCCATGGTGAATCCCAAGAAATCTCGCCTTCTTTAACACCTTTCCATAAAGCAAAATCCAATGGATCTTCTTTTAATTCTTGTTCTACTCCAGTACGCTGACTGGCTCCGACTTCAAGTTCATCGATCGATTGATGGCTAAGTTTTCCATAACCATCAAATTTACGTGTTCGATAATAAACATCTCCCTTTGATTCATACGCATACCCTTTGTCGATCAACGCTTGGATAAACGTCAGGATATCCGGCATATGATCCATCACCCGAGGATGGCTAGTTGCCGGCTGCACATTTAACACTTGTGTATCTTCTTCAAATGCCTGAATAAACCGATCTGCCACTTCCGGCGCTGTTATTCCTAATTCATTCGCCGCACGAATGATCTTATCATCGACATCGGTAAAATTGGAAACATAGTTCACTTCATAGCCGCGGTATTCTAAATAACGTCTAATCGTGTCGAATGCGATCGTACTTCGGGCATTGCCAATGTGGATATAATTATAAACTGTTGGTCCGCAGACATACATCCGGACTTTGCCTTCTTCTATTGGTTGAAAGGTTTCTTTTTCCCTTGTTAATGTATTATAAATTTGAATCATCGTTCTCCTCCATTCTCTTTCCTTTGATCCTAACGACTTTCGCCGGTACTCCTACTGCAGTCGCATCATCAGGGATGTCAGTCAATACAACCGCTGCTGCACCGATTTTTGCCCGTTCCCCGATTGTGACAGGCCCCAGAATCTGTGCATGTGCGTGGATCATTGCCCCTTTTTTAACTGTCGGATGACGTTTCCCTGTATCTTTTCCTGTACCGCCTAAGGTAACGCCATGAAACAATACAACATCTTCCTCAATTTCCGCTGTTTGACCGATCACAATACCCATACCATGATCAATAAAAACTCCAGATGCAATCCTTGCTCCCGGATGAATCTCTATCCCCGTTAAAAAACGCCAAAACTGTGCGTGGATTTTTGCCAGCAAATACAGCCGATGCCGATAAAGAAAATGTGAAAAACGATGCCAAAACAATGCATG